>JAZRPX010000073.1:0-4538 GCA_045649445.1 Acutalibacteraceae bacterium
GTGTTTCTGCTTACTACCTGCTATCACCAAACAAAAAAGCATCGCTATTGCGATGCTTTTTTGTTTGGTGGGAGCGGGTGGATTCGAACCACCGAAGTCAGAGACAACAGATTTACAGTCTGCCCCCTTTGGCCACTCGGGAACACTCCCATATTAAATTATAAAAAAATGGAGCTGGTGGACGGACTCGAACCCCCGACCTGCTGATTACAAATCAGCTGCTCTACCAACTGAGCTACACCAGCGCATTCCACACGCTTTTTTCAAGCGCCTAAATAATATAACATAGCAAAGCAAAAATGTCAAGCATTTTTTTGAAAAAAATATTATTTTTTATCAAAATTTGTTTTTGCATAAAAAAACCGCTTTTTTTAAAGGCGGTTTCAGTTTGATTTTACTCTTTGTCAATATACAAAATACCAAGTGTATTTGGTCCACAGTGAACTGAAACTGTACAACCTGCAGTTGATGTATAAACATTTTTGAAATCGTAATTTTCTTTAACGAATTTAACCATGTTATCAACAATATATAAATTTTCATCATCCATTGTGTGAGTGATAAATACCTTGTCATTATTTATGTTTTCATAGTTAGCGAGTTTATCTTTAATATAGCTTTCGATAACTAAATCAAGCTTGCCTCTATATTTTTTAGCGGCATCCATTTTGCCATTTTCAACTTCAATACAAGGTTTTAATTTTAAAAGGTTAGCGCCGAGCGCTGCAACTGCAGAACATCTGCCACCTTTGTGTAAAAATTCAAGAGTGTCAAGAACAAAAGAAGAACGAACGAGTGGTTTTGTTGCTTCAATTTTTTCATAAATCTCTTTTGCTGATAAACCTTGTTCTCTAAGGTCACAAGCAGTTAAAATCAAAAGGCCAATACCTGTTGAAAGATTTTGTGAATCAATAGTATAAATTTCGTTTCGCTCATCAGCCGCGAGTTTTGAATTCATAAAAGTAGAACTCATTTCACCGCTGATAGTAAAGTTGATAACACCGTCATTTTCAGGGAAACTATCAAAAAATTCTTCCCATTCTGTCATATTAGCAGCAGCAGTTTTTAAAAGCTTGCCTGTGGTTTTTTGATATTCAAAAACATCTTTAGCAGTTATTTCAATGCCATCTTTTTTTGTTTCAGTTTCAGAAACAATATTTAAAGGCAAAACTTTAATATCATATTTTTCAATAAGCTCTTTTGGTAAATCACAAGTAGAGTCTGTTGAAATAATAATATTCTTCATTTTTTAAAAATTCCTTTCCATTATAAAAATATCACAAATTCATAATTTATTATAGTATATCAAAAAGTTTTTAAAAATACAACATTTTTTTTAAAATTTTATAGAATTTATTGAAATTGTGTGCTATAATGTATTTTGTATAATTGTATTCTGGTTAAATATGTTCTTTTTTGATAATAATATATTTATATATAATCTTAAAAGAAGGTATTTTTATGAATTACGAAGAAACAATTTATACACCAGATGAAAACATATGCAATGAGAGTGAAAATGAAAATAATAAAATTGAAAATATAAAAGAATTCGGTTGTTGTGTAACCGATAGTGATTCACCGATTCATTGTTTGAGTATTATCGGTCAAGTTGAAGGCCATTATATTTTGCCTTCTTCAAATAAAACAACAAAGTATGAACATGTTATTCCACTTTTAGTTGCAATCGAGGAATCAGATAACATTAAAGGTTTGTTAGTTATTCTTAACACAGTTGGCGGTGATGTTGAAGCAGGTCTTGCAATAGCCGAGCTTATCGCAGGAATGAAAAAGCCGGTTGTGTCATTAGTGCTTGGCGGTGGTCATTCAATCGGCGTACCACTTGCAGTTTCGGCAGACCATTCGTTTATCGTTCCATCAGCTTCTATGACTGTTCACCCTGTTAGAATGAGTGGATTGGTTGTAGGTGTTCCTCAAACTTATTCTTATTTTGAAAAAATGCAAGATAGAATAGTTAATTTTGTCACAAGCAATTCTAAAATTAAGGAAGATGTGCTTAGAAAAATGCTTCATAATACTACTGAACTTGCAACCGATGTTGGTACAGTGCTTAATGGTGAAGAAGCAGTTGAATGTGGATTGATTGATAGCATTGGCTCATTATCAGACGCTATAGAGTGTCTTTATAGTTTAATAGAAAAAACAGAAAACTAAAGGAGATTATAAAAATTGGCTCAAAAAAGAAAAACAAACAGTAAAGCAAAACAGAATAAAACCAATAAAGGAGAACCAAACAGATTTTCAAAACAAATCAAAGCTATTGTTTTAATGGCTGTGGCTTTGCTTGTTTTGGTACTTGTTTTTATTCCAAAAGCAAATTTAGGAGTGGCAAGCGCATTTATTCAGAACATCATTTTTGGATTGTTCGGTTTTTGCGCATACATATTCCCAGTTGTTTTGGGTTATGTTGCGGTTATGATTGCTTTTGAGAAAAAGCAAAGCAATAAAGCAACAATTGTTTTCTCAATTTTGTTTGGCTTGTTTTTAGACACGGCTTTTGAAATTTTTGGCCATGCAATTGATGGCGCAAACTTTTGGCAATATGTAGCTGATAGTTTCACTCGTGCTCACAACGAAATTGGTGGAGGTGTGTTTGGTAGCTTGTTAGGTTACCCAATGTCACAATTTTTAGGCACACCATTCGCACATATTACTATCATAATTATGATTGTTGTAGCGCTTATGATTACAACTGGTACAACATTGCAAAGCGTTGGCGTTTTTGCAAAGAAAACGGGTGAAAAAGCGCAACAAATACATAACGAAACAAAAGAATGGATTGAAAAACGCCAAGAGCAACACGAACAAGAGAGATTAGAGCGTGAAAAAGAAAAAGAGCGTGTTCCTAAATTTGATGTTGATGTGTCACTAGAGGGTATGCCAGATCACCCTGCAGTTTTAGATGACCTTTATAAAGAAAATGAAGATAAAAAAGAAAAGGCAATTAAAGAAAAAATTGATGTTGTGGTAGAGGAGCCAATTGATTTTACTGCTAAAGAAAAGGTAGAAAAGAAACCTGCTGTAAAACCTATCCCTGCTGTAAAACCAACTCCTAAAAAATCAAGTGAGCCAAAAACAGAATATGTTTTCCCACCACTTGAATTATTATCTGAAACTAAAAATGCAAACGCAGATTTAGTTGATGCAGAGTTAAAATCAAACTGCGAATTGCTTGTTAATGTTTTAAAAAGTTTCGGCGTAGAAGTTCGCGTTACAGGTTATTCAAGAGGCCCTTCAGTTACTCGTTATGAAATTCAACCATCAGTTGGTGTAAGAATCAGTAAAATCACAGGTCTTGCTGATGATATTGCGCTTCAACTTCGCGCATCAAACGTAAGAATTTCGCCAATTCCTAATAAATCAACTCTCGGTATTGAGGTTCCTAATACAAATTCCGCAGTTGTTGGTATGAGAGATATTATTTCATCAAAAGATTTCAGCGCAAACAAATCAAAACTTTTGGTAGCGCTTGGTAAAGATGTAACCGGTCAAACCGCTTTTTGTGATATTTCAAAAATGCCTCACTTGCTTGTTGCAGGTACAACTGGCTCTGGTAAATCAGTTTGTCTTAATACTATGATTATGTCTATACTTTATAGAGCAAACCCTGATGAAGTTAAGTTTGTTATGATAGACCCTAAAGCGGTTGAATTTCCGGTTTACAATGGAATTCCGCATTTGCTTGTTCCTGTTGTAACAGATTCTCGTAAAGCTGCAGGCGCTCTTGGTTGGGCAGTTATTGAAATGGAAAAAAGATATAAATTACTCGCTGAAAACGGCGTAAGAAATATCGCAGGGTATAACGAACTTTGTAAGAAAAATAAAGAGCTTGAGCCAATGCCACATATTGTTATCATTATCGATGAGTTTGCAGATTTGATGATGGTAGCAGGCAATGAAGTTGAAAGTTCTGTTTGTAGAATTGCGCAAAAAGCCCGTGCGGCAGGTATGCATTTGGTTATTGCAACTCAACGTCCTTCTGCAGATATTTTCACAGGTCTTATTAAATCAAATATTCCTTCGCGTATTGCGCTTTCTGTTTCATCAAAAGTCAATTCACAGATTATTATTGATATGCTCGGTGCTGAAAAATTGCTCGGTAAAGGTGATATGCTTTATTTACCTATCGGCGCGCCAAAACCACATAGAATTCAAGGTTGTTTTGTGAGCGACGAAGAGGTAAGAAATGTTGCTGAATTTATTGTTGAGCATTCTGATGAAAACGAATATGACCAAGGTGTGCTTGTTGAAATCGAGCGTCAAGCAGCAGAAGACGATAGCAAAAAATCATCTGGTGTTGGTGGTGAAGATTTCGGTGATTATGATGCAAGAATCAATGAAGCAGTTGAAGTTGTTTTAGATGGTGGAATGGCATCAACTTCACTCTTGCAAAGAAAATTAAAACTCGGTTATGCAAGAGCTGCCCGTATTGTTGATGAATTGTCAGAAAAGGGGATTATAGGTCCATTTGAAGGTAGCAAACCACGAAAGGTGCTTATAACAAAAGAGCAAGTCGG
>JAZRPX010000074.1:0-8305 GCA_045649445.1 Acutalibacteraceae bacterium
CTTTATAGTCAACTCCTTGGCTCACAGAACGACATGGCTACGATCCGACTTATGCTTGATGTAAATGGGAATGTGTTTGCTGTATATTTAGTACCATTTTCATCAGCAGGGAAGTCAAATCCATAGAATGTTGAAAGACTCTTTCTTGTGCCTTCAGCCCACTCGTTGTAATTCAATTGGTGAACAATTGAAGTTACAGGATATTGTAATGAATGAGCAATTACAGGGATTTTTTCAGAACAAACAAGGTTGATCGAAGTGATACCACCCATTGAGTTACCGTTTACATAAACTTCTTCATAAACATTATAATTTTCAATTACATATTTATAAGCATTTATATAACTTTCTATAGCGAATGGAGTGCCCATATGATATGCGTTTTCTACAGCGCCTAAAACTGCGTAACCGTCGTGAACGAGTGTTTTTGCCCAGTTGTATTTGTTGTAGAAGTTTTCGTTTGGATTGATTGTCGCGCTATATCCGTGACAGTCAATAATAAGTCTTACAGGTTTGCCTTCTTCAGAATAATTCTTTGGAAGCAAAATTACGCCTGTATCTGACATTGTTTTGCCATCATAGTTTGGTGTTGCATAGTTGAAGTATTCATAAGTGATTGAGCCGTGTTTTGCAGCCCAACCATCAACTAATGATTTGTGTTCGTCACTTAAATCAGAATAAGCACCATCATCGCCTTGAAGAATAAGTGAAATATATGCTAATGAACGAGTATTGTTTGTTACGTTATATTCGTAATACTTAGCGTAGTTAATATATGTTCTGCCATCTTTAGTTACTTTTACATAACCTCTACCAATAAATGGTCTGTCGGTATTTCCGTTTTCTGTACTGTAACCTGTGTTAGATTCTTTAATGCTCGTGATCGAACCAACAAAAGTATCATTACCTTCATAATAACCAGCGTCTAAATCATATTTAACATCAATGAATCTATCAGAATCAAATGTAAGTTCATTACCATCTACTAAATCTGAAGGCGCAATAAGTGTACCAAGTTCTACAGTAGCGCCTGTTTCAATAAGTGAATCAATTGCCTGTGCATCAACTTGAGTATAGAATCTAATACCGTTTTTGTTATTCAAACGAATAGATGCGCCTTTTTTCATATTAGTTTCTACATAAAGCGGATCGCGATGTACGTCGTCAATTTTTGTAAGAACAATACTTTCAATCATTGTTTGACGTGCGTTTCTTCCGTTTTCGCTGTTCTTTTGCGCGTTATTTGTTAATTTAACAGTAACGTCGCCTTTGTTTGAAAGTGTTAATGTGTTTGCGAGTTCATGTGAAACATAGCTTTTTCCACCTGCTTCAAAGCCCAATGTTTCATAGTATGTATCATTAACCGCTATATCAAAATATGAACGGTTTTGAGCAAGGTGGTCAGCAGAATTTATTGTTACTTTATAAACTGCTGAAGGAAGGTTTTTGAATGTAAATGAAAGCACACCTGTTGCAGTTGGCTGCCATTGTAATACATTCAAATTATTAACATATTTTGATTGAATGTTTGCAAGACCGTATTCCGCAGTGAATGAATATAAACCGTCTGTACTAGTTTTAGTTACAACGCCGGTGTTTGCATTGATGTTTGTTGAGAAATAATCAGTTGGGCGGATTATGTATTCATCAGCATCAACACTTGGAGTGTCAGGTGTTGATGGATTTGTTGAACTTGTAGGTGTAGTTGTTGTAGTTGTTGTAGTTGTACTTGTAGAAGATTCTTCTTCGTCTCCAGCAACTGTCATACTTGCAGTAACAGTACCGTTTGAGATATAGTTAATCAAGTTTGCTTTATCATACATTGTAACCGAAACATATTTAATACCAGATGGAACAGAGTACTTTAAGTCTGATGATAAAATAGTTGTAGTTTTAAAAGCGCCTGTGGAGTCATAAGAACGAAGCACTATATTAAGCCCACTTGCATCTGTACCTGAAATGGTAAATTTATATGTAGTACCTTCCTGAACCCCGACTTTATTTTTCACACATGCTCTTGAGTTGTTTTGATAGGTAGGGTTGAATTTACCGTTAGAACTATCCCACCAACCTTGTATCCAGTTATCCATATTTGCAACATCACTTGGTGCGAAATATGTTTCTTGTGAAGTTGTTGTAGTAGTTGTTGTAGTTGTAGTAGTTGTAGTAGTTGTAGATGAAGATTCTGATTCAGAAGGAGTTTCACCACTGCCTTCGCCAACTTTTGTAAGACAAATACTATATAAGAATATTTGTTTTGCTGATGAATCAGATGTTGGAACAAAAACAATGTCTACTGCAGAACCATCAGTTGTAATCGCTGTGTCAAAATCGTGTTTTAAGAAGTCTGCGCCTTTAGCATTTATACAATTAAGTGTACCAAGTGAAACGCTACCAGCTGTCAAATCAAAAATACCTCTTGCTGTCGAGTTATCTGCAGTAAAAAGTGTTAACTTATATGTACCACTTGTAACATTTTTGAGTCTAATAGTTAACTTTTCGTTAACAGGTTTGTTTTCCCATTGAGCATAACCTTTGTAACCTTTAACTGTATAGTCAGTATAATTTACCAATGTGCCACCTTCAACAAAGAAATCAATAGTTTCATCTGTTGTTTGGCTTGATGAGATTCTACCTTTCATATGATCTACAACTTTATAAGCATAATCATATTTAGCAGGGTCATAAGTATCTGTAGCAGATACTGTAATTGCAATGACACTTAAAAGCATTACAATTGATAATAAAATTGAAATTATTTTCTTCATAATGTTTTTTCTCCTTTTCTTTAAATTACCACTTATCATTCTCATAGGGGTCGTATTTTGTTGTAGGTTGAGTTGGAGTTACAGTTGGCTCTTCGATTGATGGGGAAGAAGCGATTATATCTATAACTTCTAACGTTTCACATTCTAATTTAATTTTTTCAAATTTCATAGATTTGACTCCTTTAATATTTTTATTAATTATAACATAATAATTATTAAAATTACATTGACAAACTATATAAAAAACATTGCCAAAATTAGAATTGTGTTGAAAAACTGTTTTCTTTGTGTTATAAATTATGTTGGTGGTGAGTATATGAGTAAAAATAAGAGAGATTCAATAACCAGTTTTGTTGATGAGAGACTTAAAATTCATGTTAATACTTCTTGGGTTTTAGAAAATGATAATATTTATCATATGCCTTTCGATGATTATTATCAAATTTATTATTTAAGAACCGGGAATTTTATTTGTTATCAAGACAATAAAAGATTCTCTGTTGATGAGGGCTCTATAATCATAAAACCTTTTAATATAGAACTGAATTTTAAATCAAATATAAAGCCAAATGGTAGATATTTGAAGACAGAAATTGTTATTATAAGTGTTCATCCTACGCTTTTTAAAGAGCAAAAAGGTGATGATAACTTTTATAGATTGTTTGATACAAAAGAAAAAAATATTTATACAAAACAAGAATTAAAAAGTTTTGATTTTGAAAATATCATTTTTAAAAACATTGATAAATACATTGCCTATAAATTAGGTTTGGTAAATTTTCAGGGCTTGGTTTCTATGTTAATTACTGAATTGAATTTTGTTTTTGATAAAACAAATCACCCTAAATATTCAAGTAATTCTGATGAATATAAAGTTAGAGTTTTTGATTATATCTCAAGGAATTTTACGAACGATATAACTCTTGATAGTGTTTCAAAGAAATTTAATGTTTCTCCTTTCTATGTAGAAAAAGTTACAAAAAAGTTTTATTCTCATTCATTTTATAAAACTATTTTAAATTTGCGAATGTGGCATGCAAAAACTTTGATGTCAAGTAATGATTCTTACAATTTGAGTGAAATAGCAAAACTTTGTGGTTATATTGATTATTCAGGCTTTTATAAAGCTTATATTAAATTTTTCAAGGTTTCGCCTAAAAAAGATTTAGAGTATTATAAAAAACATAAACAATTTCTTTCAAGTTATATGTAAAATAAAAACGCTTCTGCAAAAGCAGAATCGTTTTTTAGTTTTTATTAAACTTTTTTAACGAATAATGTAACAGTTTCGCCATTGATATTCCATTCTTTAGAATAACCATCAATTGTACCTGTAGTTATTTCTTTACAAAGAACATCAGTTGTAATAGTTTCGATGTTTTTGCTTAATAATTCAGCAATTTTTTCGTTGCCTTCAGATGAAATTGTGATATAATCCATAACTTCAAATCCAGCGTCTTTACGCATAGTTTGAATTTTGGAAATAATCTCTCTTACAAAACCTTCTTCAACAAGTTCATCTGTGAGAACAGTATCAAGAGCAACTGTAATTCCGTTGTCAGACAATGAGAAGAATCCATCTTTTTGCTTGATATCAATAAGCAAATCTTCTTCTGTTACAGAAATATCACCACTAGGTAATTTCAATGTAAGTTTGCCTGTTTCATCAAGCTCAGCTTTAGCAGCAGAACCATCAATTTCAGCAAGATATGTTCTAATTTCGGCTAACTGTTTGCCGAATTTTGGACCGAGCGTCTTAAGTTGTGGCTTGAATGAATAAGACATAAATGAAGCAACATCATCAGAAAATTCAGCAGATTTAATATTGAGTTCTTCCTCAATAATTTTTACAAAGAATTCAGATAATTCACAATCTGCCTTAATAAACATTTTATTAAGTGGTTGACGATTCTTCATGTTAGAACCATTACGAGCTGCACGGCCTAAAACGACGATGTTAAGAACATCATCCATATCTTTTTCTAATTTTTCATCAATAAAACTTTCGTTAACCTCTGGGAAAGTAGTAAGATGAACTGATACTGGTGCGTCCTTATCAATTGAACAAACAAGATTTCTGTAAATATCTTCTGCCATAAATGGAATCATAGGAGCAGCAGTTTTTGCAATAGTAACAAGAGTTGTATAAAGTGTCATATAAGCCGCAATCTTGTCATCGGTCATTTCTTGCGCCCAGAATCTTTCTCTACATCTACGAACATACCAGTTAGACATATCATCAACAAAATCTTGAAGACTACGAGCAGCTTCAGGAATTCTGTAGTTTGAAAGATTATCATCAACAGATTTTACAACAGAGTTAAGTTTTGAAAGCAACCATTTATCCATAACTGTGAGTTTATCATAGTCAAGAGAATATTTAGTTGCATCAAAATTATCGATGTTTGCATAAAGAACAAAGAACGCATAAGTATTCCAAAGAGTACCTAAAAATTTACGCTGACCTTCAACAACGGCTTTGCCATGGAATCTATTAGGAAGCCATGGGGCAGAGTTAATGTAGAAATACCAACGAATTGCATCTGCGCCATAAGTTTGTAAAGCATCAAATGGGTCAACGGCATTACCTTTTGATTTAGACATCTTTTGACCGTTTTCATCTTGAACGTGACCAAGAACAATTACATTCTTGAACGGAGCTTTATCAAAAATCAAAGTAGAAATAGCCAAAAGGGAATAGAACCAACCACGTGTTTGGTCAACTGCTTCTGAAATGAAATCAGCAGGGAACTGCGCTTCAAATAAATCTTTGTTTTCAAAAGGATAATGGTGTTGAGCAAATGGCATTGAACCAGAGTCAAACCAACAGTCAATAACTTCAGGTACACGTTTCATTTGTTTGCCGCAATGTGGACATTTGATTGTAACTGCATCAATATAAGGGCGATGAAGTTCGATTTCATCAGGACAATTATCAGACATTGATTTAAGTTCTTCAATTGAGCCGATTGAATGCAAGTGACCACATTCACATTGCCAGATGTTAAGTGGAGTACCCCAATATCTGTTACGAGAAATACCCCAATCTTGAACGTTTTCAAGCCAGTCACCAAATCTACCTTTACCGATAGATTCAGGAATCCAGTGAATTGTATTATTGTTTTTGATGAGGTTGTCTTTAACGTCAGTCATTTTGATAAACCAGCTCTCTCTAGCATAGTAGATGAGAGGAGTATCGCAACGCCAACAGTGTGGATAAGAGTGTTCAAACTTAGGAGCATCAAATAAAAGACCACGTTTGTCAAGATCAACTAAAACTTCTTTGTCAGCATCTTTACAGAATGTACCTGCCCAAGGTGTTTCTTTGGTCATTTCACCTTTTTCATCAACTAATTGTACAAATGGTAAATCGTATTTTCTACCAACTTTAGAGTCGTCTTCACCGAAAGCAGGAGCAATATGAACAATACCTGTACCATCAGTTAATGTTACATATTCGTCACAAACAACATACCAACATTTTTTGTTAGGGTTAACAAAGTTAAATAAAGGTTCATATTCTTTATATTCAAGGTCTTTACCTGTGAATGTATCAAGAATTTCATATTCTTCATTAATAACAACATCTGCGAGCGCTTTTGCGATGTAATATGTGTATTCAGCAGTTTTGATTTTAACATATTCAGATGAAGGGTTAACGCAAAGCGCAACGTTAGATGGCAAAGTCCAAGGAGTTGTTGTCCAAGCAAGGATATAAGCATCTTCGTCTTTAACCTTAAATCTTGCAATTGCAGAGCGCTCTTTAACATCTTTATAACCTTGAGCAACTTCGTGAGATGAAAGAGGAGTACCACAACGAGGGCAATAAGGAACAATTTTAAACCCTTTATACAAAAGACCTTTGTCAAAAATTTGTTTCAAAGCCCACCATTCAGACTCAATAAAGTTATTATCATAAGTAACATATGGATCGTCCATATCTGCCCAGAAACCAACAGTTTGAGAAAAATCTTCCCACATTCCTTTGTATTTCCAAACCGACTCTTTGCATTTGGTTATAAATGGATCAAGACCATACTCTTCAATTTGCTCTTTTCCATCAAGACCTAAAAGTTTTTCAACCTCTAGTTCAACAGGGAGACCATGAGTATCCCAACCAGCTTTTCTTGGAACCATTTGGCCTTTCATAGTTCTGTATCTTGGGATCATATCTTTGATAACACGAGTAAGAACGTGACCTATATGTGGCTTGCCGTTAGCAGTTGGAGGGCCATCATAGAAAACATAAGGTTTTCCGTCTTTTCTTTCTTCGATGGATTTTTCAAAGATTTGTTCATCTCTCCAAAACTTCTCAACTTGTTTTTCTCTTTCAACAAAGTTAAGGTTAGTAGAAACTTTTTCGTACATAATATTAACTCCTTTAAAATAAAAATCCCTTGCCCTAATAGGACAAAGGATTACTCTTTTGTTTATAAACCACCTATTACTGTTTACGAGATGCAGAACATCTGATAAAAGTTCCTTATAACGTAGGAAAAACGTCGTTATTTACTATAATTCAATAACGCTACTCCGAAGTGATTTGCTGCTTTAATGAAATTATCGACCTTACACCAACGCCGACTCGCTATAAACTCTTAGAAAAGCGCCTGTCTTCATCACCGTATTTATGAATATGTATAAATATTATCATAATTCTTTTATTTTGTCAATAATGAAATTTATTTTTTGTAAAGTTCAAAACTACCATTATAGAATGCAAAAAACAAAATGATGCATGTTACGATTATTACGGCAGAAACAACGGTTAAAATTACTGTTTTTGAATTAATTTTATATGATTTATCTTTTGCAAAAATAATTCCAACTGATTTAAATATTGTGCTAACTGGTTTGTAAATTAACAATGTTATTGCTGAAGATAAAATTGCTTTAATTGCATTGAATGGCAAAAGTAGGGGAATAATCATTTCTTTTACTGTTTCAACTGGTGCGCCTGTATAAATCGGTGTTATAATTAAATTTAGAGGAATCATAGCTGCAGTCATTGTAACCGATGCGATAAACAAGCCCAAAATTGCACCTGCAAGAGTTCGTTTGTATTTATATATTAAACCTGCAATAGCAACGTAGATTGCGCTTGATAAGAAATTCATTAAGCAACCCCAAATTTGAGTGTCACTAATGGTAATCATTTCAATAACACTAACAACTAATGAAGTAACAATTCCACAAACAGGTCCGAAAATCAAGGCGCCAATTGCTAGAATAACATTTTTCAAATCAAATGTTAAAAAAGAAACATGTATTCGTAAAACAAACATTGAAGCATAAGCTAAAGCACAAATAAGCCCCATAAAAACAATTTTTCTTGTGTATGAATTTGAGTTTGATTTCATGATTTTTTCTCCTTAAAAATAAAAACCTCATTGTAAAATACAATGAGGCAAAATAGCTACTTTCTTTTTTCATCCGGACTATAACCGTCGGCTGTAGAATTTCACTACATCAACCTTGAAAACAAGGGTCGTGGGCTTATAGTTAAACTAATTACCACCGGTGGAGAATTTCACTCC
>JAZRPX010000075.1:0-3999 GCA_045649445.1 Acutalibacteraceae bacterium
GTTGCAATAACCTTTGTGCCGTCAAGACTTTTAAGGTTTTCCATGCTTTCTCTAATAGCAGTACCTGCAGTGATAACATCTTCAACAATTACAATTTCTTCGCCTACAGTAGGTTTGTAACCTACAAAAACGCCACCTTCACCGTGGTCTTTTTCTTCTTTTCTGTTGAAAAAGAATGGAACATCAAGCCCTTCTCTTGCGAGTGCAGTTGAAACTGAAACTGCAATTGGAATACCTTTGTAAGCAGGTCCATAAAGCACAGCTTTTTTGTTTCCGATTTTTTCAAAATATGCTTTAGCATAAAATTCGCCTAATTTTAAAATTTGTTCGCCAGTTTTAATGTCGCCGGCATTGATAAAATAAGGAATTTTTCTGCCTGATTTAGCAGTAAAATCACCAAATTTTAATACGCCTGCAGATTCTAAAAATTTAATAAATTCTCTTTTGTAACCTTCCATTTTTTCGTTCCTTTCTATATATCAAAAATAGTTTTAATTTTTTTAATAAGCGTAGGTGTTATAAACTCATACCCTTTATTAGTAGGGTGAACACCTTCAAATGTATAGTTTTTTGCATTTTCTATAGTGATACCACACTCGTTCATCATATCAACAACTTCGCAAGAGTGCATTTTTGCTAATTCTTTAATCGCAATAGCAAAATCATAAAGTGTTTTGCCATTTATAACAGTGCTTGAGCAATTAACTCTGTTTGGTGGAGTCCTATGCAAAGTGTTTCTGTGAATAGGTGTCATCAAAAGGATTTTTGTTTGCTCGTTGCAACTTTTAATATGTTTAATTGCTTTAGAATAAGCGCCATAAAAAGAGTTTTCGTCTTCGCATTCGGGCGTGCCGAGTGGCACACCAACACAGAAATCATTACAGCCGAGTGTGATAACAACAAGATTAATATCTTTAAAATCGTTTGCTAAAACTTTTGGCAATTGATCAAAAATTGTGTTTCCGCCAACTGCAAAATTACCCTTGTTAACAATGTTTAATTCTCTTTGTAGAATAGTAGGGTAGCCGGCGCAAACTTCATTTATATCTTGATGATTAAAGTCGTTATCACAAGTGTAAGGTTTACCATCGTAAGCCATAATGCTATCGCCAAAATACAAAGTTTTAATGCTCATGATTTTAACCAATGAATTCAGCGCAACATCTTTCGTAAGCTGCTACTGGGTCAGCTGCTGCAGTGATAGGTCTGCCTACAACAATGTAATCAGAGCCGATTTCTTTAGCTTGAGCAGGAGTCATAACGCGTACTTGGTCACCAATTTCACCGTCTGCAAAGCGTACACCTGGAGTAACAGTGAAGAAAGTTTCTCCGCAAGTTTCATGAACTTTTTTAGCTTCGAGTGGAGAACAAACAACACCATCAAGACCTGAATTTTTAGCATTAAGAGCATAATGCATAACAACTTTGTCAATAGGCTCGTTGATAAGCAAATCAGATTCCATTCTTTCTTGTGAAGTTGAAGTAAGTTGAGTAACTGCAATAAGAAGTGGGCGAGTGCCATCTTCACGAGTTAAGCCTTCGATAGCAGCTTCCATCATAGCAGAAGTACCTGCAGCGTGCAAATTGCACATATCAACATCTAATCTTGACAAAACAGCCATAGATTTTTTAACTGTGTTAGGAATGTCGTGCAATTTAAGGTCTAAAAAGATTTTGTGACCACGCGCTTTGATTTCTCTAACGATTTGTGGACCTTCTGCATAAAAAAGTTCCATACCGATTTTAACAAAAGGTTTTTTACCTTGAAATTTATCAAGAAAATTCATAACTTCATCTTTGCTTGAAAAATCACAAGCAATAATAACATCTCTACCCATTAGTGAGCGCCTCCTATAATATCTTTTAAATTATTAATTTTATATTTATCCATAACTTCAGGTAATTTCTCAATAATCTCTTTACAAATGTAAGGATTAACAAGGTTTGCCGCGCCAATTTCAACAGCTGTAGCACCTGCGAGCATCATCTCAATGACATCTTCTGCACTTGAAACGCCACCCATACCAACTATTGGAATGTTAACTGCTTCATAAACTTGATAAACGCATCTAAGCGCAACAGGGAAGATAGCGCTACCTGAAAAACCACCCATTTTGTTAGCAATAACAGGTTTTTTTGTTTTAAGGTCAATTCTCATACCTAAAAGTGTGTTGATAAGACTAATTCCGTCAGCACCGGCTTCTTCACACGCCTTTGCAATTGAAGCAATATCAGTAACATTAGGTGAGAGTTTAATGATAACAGGTTTTGTTGTAACTTGTTTTACTGCTCTTGTAACTTCTGCTGCCGCTTCAGGTGAAGTACCAAAACTCATACCGCCACCATGAACATTAGGGCAACTAACATTAACTTCGAGCCAACCAACTTGGTCCTCTTTGTCTAACATTTCGCAGGTATAAGCATAATCTTCTACTGAAAAGCCACTGACATTTGCCATAACTTTTTTATCAAAGCATTGTTTTAATTTTGGTAATTCGTCTGAAATAACCTTCTCTACACCAGGGTTTTGAAGCCCAACAGCATTAATCATACCATTTGGTGTTTCTGCAATTCTTGGTGTTGGATTACCAAAACGAGCGTCTTTTGTTGTACCCTTGAATGAAAATGTGCCAAGACAGTTTATATCATAAAGTTCAGCAAATTCATAACCAAAACCGAATGTGCCACTTGCAGGAATGATAGGGTTATCAAGTGGCAATCCACATAAATCAACTGCTAAACGATTGTTTACCATACGATAACCTCCCTTTCAAGTACAGGACCATCTTTGCAAATTCTTATATTTTTATATTTTGTTTTGCAAGAGCAACCCATACAAGCGCCAAATCCACAACCCATTCTTTCTTCAAAACTATATTGACCACTAGTTTTAGCAACTTTTTCAATTGCGGTAAACATTGGCATTGGTCCACAAGTGAAGAAATATGAGTAAGCTAAATCACAAAGAACATCTGTAACAAACCCTTTTACTCCGTAAGAGCCATCAACAGTTGTCACAAAAACATCTGCGCCTAAATCTTTAAATTCATTTTCATAAAAAATTTCGTTTTGGGTGTTAAAACCTAAAATAACTGAAACTTTTTTACCTTCAGCAATTAGTTTTTTGCAAAGGTTGTACATTGGTGGCACACCAACGCCACCACCAATAAGTACAGGTGTTTCACCTGATTTAGAAGTATCAAAACCATTGCCAAGCGCAACTAAAATATCAAGTTTTTCGCCAGCGCCCATTTTAGCCATAACTTCAGTGCCTGCGCCAACAACTTTATAAATAATTGTGATAGTTTCATCATCAAAATCGCAAATAGAAATAGGTCTGCGAAGATAAAAACCGTCAATTTTAATGTTTATAAACTGACCAGGATTTTTAATATCAGTTGTATCGCCAATAAGAACCATTTTATATATAGAATCCGTAAGTGCTTCATTACTACGAATTTCAAAAATACTCTGTTTCATAATTTCTCCTTTTCTTTTAAAATGAGATGCCTTTATATGCACCATAAGGGAGGAAATAATCCCCCCTTTTGTGTTTGTTTATTATTCATCAATTGTTGAAATTGTAAGAGTAGTTTCTTCAAGAACATCAAGAAGAGCATCTACAGTATCAAGAGAAGTAAACATTGTAACATTGTATTCTGTTGCAATTTGGCGAAGTTGAGCGCCATCATTTGAATCGTGAGAACCAGGGTCTTTTGTGTTAATAAAGTAAGCGATATGACCTTGGCGTAATGCGTCTGGAATTTCATCGCTACCTTCACTAATTTTAGCAAGAGCATGAGTACGGATTCCATTATTCTTAAGGAATGCAGCTGTACCTGAAGTTGCTTGAATGTTAAAACCTAGGTTGTAGAATCTTCTAATAAGTGGAAGCGCTTCTTCTTTATCTTTATCTGCTATAGTAGCAAACACTGTGCCGTAGTTCTGAAGTTTCATTCCAGAAGCCTGGAGAGCCTTGTAAAGTGCACGGTTAAGTTT
>JAZRPX010000076.1:0-9451 GCA_045649445.1 Acutalibacteraceae bacterium
TAAAAGGAGGAAAAATTCATGAGAAAATTATTAGCACTTACCCTTTCATTGTTATTGGTATTCTCATTAGTACCAGTAGCAATGGTTTCAGCTGAAGGCGAAACATATGTAAATGTGTTTGATGCTTCATCTGAAACAGCATCAAGTAAGATAGCTGCATACTCCGGTAAAAGCACTATCGAAACTTATGCAGTTCCAACTGATGAGACAGATGACGAAGGAAATCCTGTTACTCAGGACAGAACTGTTCTAAAGTATGTGCGAACAAGCCGGTACAATTCTGCGTTCGCAAACATCAATGTTGATTTCAGAAGCGTGGTAAAAGGTGCGGTTGGCGTTCGTTTTTGGTTAGCTGCTGACACATCAACCATCCCACCAAGTCCTAAGGGAATTTCACTTGGCTTTAAAAATAGTTCTTTAGTTTATAGAACTGCCGGTGAAGATAAAGCAAACTGGTATTCAACCAACCTTTCAGCTCAAGGTGCAACTTATGAGTGGTATTGGAATACCACAAGTAATGTTTGGCAAACATCAACAAGCGGTTATCGTTCACCTTATGGCTCTAAAGGTAAAGCTAATGCTTTGTTTACTGAACAGTTTTTAGCATCTGTAACTGAATTTCAGGTTGGTGTTCAAACAGATGGCTCTTCTTACAATTCTTTGTTCTATATTGATGATGTAGAACTTATCTACCCTGCAGGCGTAACTCCTGCTCCTATTGAATATACTGCTACATTCGTAGGCACAGAAACAGCTGTTTTAACAGAAGAAGTTGCTCCTATCAAATCAGATGCAGCTAACAACGATGCAGTTGTAATGCCTGAAGCAACACTTGCAGAAGGCACACTCGCAGGTTGGGCATTAAACGGAGATATTACAAAAGTTTATGCTCCTGGCGCAACTGTTAACATCACAAACAATGCAACATTCTATGCAGTTAATGCAAACAAGCCTGTATTAGCAACACCTGCAGCTCCTGTTGCAAGCGTAGTTAGTGGTGCTACTGTTACTCTTAAAGCAGTAACAGGCGCAGTTTATTCAAAAGATGGTGCTACATGGCAAACATCTAACACATTTACAGGTCTTACACCTGGCGCAACCTACACATTCTATCAAAAAATGCCTGAAACTTTGACTCACGCTGAATCAGCAGTTTCAGAAGGTCTTACTGTAACAACTCCTGTTGAATATGTTTACGAAGCAGAAAATTGTTCACCAAAAGGATACAAAGCAGGTGCAACTACTGCTCATACACTCAACAACACTTATGACACAGATGATGGTGCTGGAAACTACAAATACGTTCAAGATAACAACACTAATGCCGTTGGTGCTAAAAACGTATTCACAGTTAAAAACCTTCCAACAGGTATTTTCACTTTAACAACTTACGCACGTAACGTTGTAAATTCAAGATCTTCTTATGAAGTTACTCTTGTAGATGCAAATGGCGAAGTAGTAGGCAGCTTTGGTGTTGTAAACTTTGCAGACCAAACTTACAAATTCCCAGGCGCTACATATCATTCAGCAAACTACTTAGAGAATGAAGTAACAGTTGCTGAAGAAGGCACATATACACTTGTGTTTACTAACGTAAAAGCAGGCGATACAGGTATGTGTCTTGATAGCTTTACATTCAAAAAAGTTGCTGATTATAATTTAACAGAAGTTAAAGTTAAAATTGATGGTGAAGAAGTTGCAGTTCTCGAACCAGGCGCAACTTACACAATTCCAACTCCAGCAACAGGTTACTATTACACAGATGGCGAAACTGATTATTATGGTGGAGAACAAGTTGTTGTTGAAAGATATCTTAACCTTACAACAAAAGTTTTAACAGCTAAAGTTGTTTACACAATGGATGAAGGTAAGAGATTACCAGAAGCTAAATCTTATGCATATGTACAAGATGTAAGTGTTGACTATAATGGCGAATATATTGAAGTTAATGGCAACTATAAAATCGCTTTGAAAGCTCAAATGGATAGATGTGCTTATTTCAAGCTTCCTAAAGATTGGGCAAACAAACCTTATTATAAACCAACTAAGATTACATTCACAGCATCTAAAGATTCTACAGGTTCTATGGCTTTTAAATCTCTTAGATTTGCTAGCTCAGTAGATTCCGGCAATTATGCACCATCAGGTGAAACACATGATATTGTCACTTCGATTTCATACATCAATCCTACAACTTATACAATTGATGTAACTGAAGATATGTATGATTGTTTTTATATTTCGGGTCAAGTGTATTCATCAGTTAGCTGGAATCCAACTACCCCTATTTATCTTTTGATTGATGATGTAACAATCGACTATGAATATGACTTTGATTATGTTGAACCTGAATTTGCAGGCGAAACAACAGATGTTATCACAACAGAAGATGCAGCATCAATTAGACTTGGTGAAGTAAATGGTATCAGATTCTATACAACTATTGATACAGTTGCTTTAGCTGAATTAGTTGGTGATAAAAAATACGAAGTTGGTACACTTATCGCACCAAAAGATATCGCAGGTGATTATCTCACAATTGAAGATAACTGTGCAGTTGTTCCTTATGATATGAGCAAAGAACTTTGGGATGGCCAAATCGTAGGTTCAATTGTTAAAATTAAAGACAAAGAAACTTCATATAGCGAAGAATTTGGTAACCTCGCTCGTGACTTTGTTGCTCGTGCATATGTTTTAGTTGATGGTGTTTACTATTATTCAGCAACACAAAGTGTTCGTAATATTGCTGGCATTGCAGATGCTTATATTAACACATCAGGTAGCGGTTACGATACTCTTGATGCAGATACAAAAGCATTAGTTGAAGCTTGGGCAAAAGCAAATGACTAATCAAGGGAGGTAATTTGAAATGAAATTTGAAACAATTAAAATCGAATTAGAAAAATATGAATCTCTTGATATTATCACATCATCGCCAAGTAATCCAGAGGATCCAACAGTTGCTCCAACACAACCAGCTACACAACACGATCCATATGCAAATGATAAATGGTAAAAACAAAAAGGAGTTTCGCTTTTGCGAAACTCCTTTTTTATTTTTAAAATCTATTTTACCTTTGCAATATTTTTAAATCCTAAATCTTTTAAATATTGATATAATTCTTCAAATTTATAACACAAATTATCTTTGCTATGCGTGTCACTTGAAAGGCAGATTTTACCACCTTTTTGAGCAATGTGTTTTAATATAAATTCGGCAGGGTAAGGGGTGGTTTTATAACCTCTTGACATAGCGCCTGTGTTAACTTCAAAAATAACATTGTTGTTAATAAGTTTATCAACGCAAGAAAGAGCAAGTTTTTTGTATCTCTCATCGTTTTCATCGAAAAGTGAATTGTCTTCATTAAACTTTGTAATAATATCAAAATGCCCGATTACATTGCATTTTGTTTTGCTATAAACATTGCTTAAAATATCAAAATAATCTCTAGCAAAATCAAAATAATCACCATTGTAATATTCTTTCGCATTATTAACAAAATCATCTTTTGATAAATCAACTGAAAGATATTTTTCTCCGTGTTTTACATAATGAACCGAGCCGATAACGTAATCAAACTCGCTTGTATCAACATCAGAATAATAATCTCTTTCAATACCACAATAAATTTCAATTTTATCTTGATATTTCAATTTTAATCTGTTAATTTCTTTTAGATAATTTTCAGTATCTTTTTCATTCATACAATACCCATCATCAAAAGATGTATATGAGTGAGAAGAAAAGCCGATTTTCTTCAATCCCATATCAACAGCAGTTTTCACAACATCTTCGGGGCTGTCTTTACCATCGCAAAAGTTAGTATGAATGTGAAAATCAAAAGGGTAAATCACTTTGTCATTTTCTCCTGTTTCACCTTGTGGTTTATAACGTGTCTTGAAGCCAATTCTTGTTTTATTTGGTCAACAGAAATGCCCATTTCAACCATAAGCACCATTGTGTGATAAGCCAAATCTGCAATTTCATAAACAGTTTCTGCTTCATCATTATTTTTAGCGCCAATGATAACTTCAGTACATTCTTCGCCAACCTTTTTAAGGATTTTGTCAATGCCTTTTTCAAAAAGATAAGTTGTATAAGAGCCCTCTTGTGGATTTTCTTTACGACCTTTAAGTAAGTCATAAAGCCCTTCCATAGAAAAAGCATCTAATTCATCGTTTTTAAACAAAGGATTGTTAAAGCAAGAATCGGTGCCAAGATGACAAGCAGGACCATCCTTCTTAACAACAACTGTAAGCGCATCGTTATCACAATCAGAGGTAATGCTAACAATGTGTTGATAATTACCTGAAGTTTCACCTTTGCGCCATAATTCTTGTCTGCTTCTAGACCAAAAACATGTTTTCTTTTCCTTAATACTTATTTCTAAACTTTCCTTATTCATATAAGCAACGGTTAAAACCTTTTTAGTTTCAGCATCAACCACAACTGCAGGAATAAGTCCTTTTTCATCAAATTTTAGACTATCAATAGTAACCATAAAAACTCCTTAAACTCTAGTAGGTATATTATTTTGTTTTAAAATCTGTTTTAAATCTTTAATTTCAATCTCGCCAAAATGGAAAACACTAGCCGCAAGCCCGGCATCAATAGTAGGCAATTTTTTGAATAAATCTACAAAGTCATCAATTTTACCTGCGCCACCTGAAGCAATAACTGGTACATTAACTGCATCTAAAACAGCGCTTAACATCTCTATATCAAAACCTTGTTTTACACCATCAGTATCAATGCTGTTAACAACAACTTCGCCGGCACCGTTATCAACACAACGCTTAATCCACTCAATAGCTTCCATTCCTGTATCTTCTCTGCCACCTTTAGAGAAAACTCTAAATTCGCCATTAACTCGTTTGATATCGCAAGAAAGTACAACACATTGGTCGCCATATTTTTTAGCAGCATCAGAAATTAAATCAGGGTTACGAATAGCGCCAGAGTTTACGCTAACTTTATCTGCGCCACAAGATAAAACCCTTTCAAAATCATCAAGTGTGTTAATGCCACCACCAACAGTAAGCGGAATAAATACATTACGCGCAGTTTCAACCAAAATATCAGTAAAAAGTTTCCTGCCATCGCTAGAAGCAGTAATATCATAAAAAACTAATTCATCTGCGCCACAACTTGAATAATATTCAGCAAGTTTTACAGGGCTTGAAACATCTTTTAACCCTTGAAAATTAGTGCCTTTTACAACTCTGCCATTTTTCACATCAAGGCAGGGAATAATTCTTTTTGTAATCATTTTTACTCCTTTGAAATTTGAATTGCTTCAGCCAAATCAATGCTATTTGTATAAAGTGCTTTGCCGAGTATCGCGCCATATAAATTCATCTCTTTGAGCGCTTTTACATCATCAATAGAAGAAACACCACCTGAAGCCACGATATCAACATCAAATTTCTGTGATAATTCTTTATAAAGTGAAAGGTTTGTGCCACTCATCATTCCATCTTTTGAAACATCAGTGCATATAATTGTTTTAACGCCTTGATTTTGCATTTTTTCAATGAATTCTTCGCTAGTGAAATCAGCAGTTTCAGTCCAACCGTGAATAGCTACTTTTCCGTCTTTAATATCAACGCCAACTGCGATTCTGTCACCATAAAGTTTTAAAGCTTCATCTAAAAATTCAGGGTTAGTAATAGCCGCAGTGCCGATGATAACACGCATAACACCACAATCAAGATACTTTTTAACAGTTTCGATGTTTCTAATTCCGCCACCGATTTCTGCTTTTAATCCACTTTGTTTAACGATTTGTTGTACAACTTTAAAGTTATCAGTTTTACCACTTTTAGCGCCGTCAAGGTCAACTAAATGTATAAATTCTGCACCTTGATTTTTAAAACCAATTGCAACAGAAACAGGGTCACTATTATAAACAGTTTTTTGATTATAATCACCTTTTTTAAGACGAACTGCTTGACCACCAATTATATCTATAGCAGGGAAAATGTTCATAAATCGCTCTCCTTCAATTCAATAAACGCTTTTAAAATGTTTAATCCAACATCGCCACTCTTTTCAGGGTGAAACTGCGTTCCAAAAACGTTTTTATTTTGCACAGCAGCGGTGAGTGGGGCAGAATAATCAGTAACTGCAATTTGATTTTCATCGCATTCATCTGCAAAAAATGAATGAACAAAATAAACATAATCGCCTTCGTTTATATATTTGAAAAGAGGGCTTTTTTCGTTTTTAAAGGTCAATGAATTCCAACCAATATGCGGAATTTTAAACTCTTTTGGAGCAATTATCGGCTTAACCTTGCCAGGAATAAGAGAAAGCCCATCATATTCACCATATTCATAGCTTTTATCAAAAAGCATCTGCATTCCAAGACAAATTCCAAGCATAATCTTACCGTTTTTAGCTTCGCTTATAACAACCTTGTCAAGCCCACTATCAACTAATTTTTGTTTAGCGTCTCTAAAAGCGCCAACACCAGGTAAAACTAACTTATCTGCTTGTTTTATTGCTTCTTTATCACTTGTAACAACAATGTCAGCGCCAATTTTTTCAAAAGAACTTTTAAGTGAAAAAAGGTTGCCAACACCATAATCAATTATCGCTATCATTATAAAACACCTTTTGTTGATGGAATTTCATTTTTGAAATTTTCATCTATTTTAATTGCTTTTTTCATAGTTTGTGCGAAAGACTTAAATGTACCTTCAACAATGTGGTGAGCGTTTCTACCATAAAGTTGTTTGATGTGCAAAGTAACATTCGCGCGTCTACAAAAAGCGGCAAAAAACTCTTCAACAAGCTCACTGTCAAAATTGCCGATTTTTTCTGTTGGAATTACTAAATCAAAGTTTAAATAACCTCTGCCTGAAATATCAACAGCAGTTAAAATCAAACTTTCATCCATAGGCAAAGTAGTGTCTGCGTATCTTGTAACACCAGCCATATCACCGATCGCTTGAGCGAATGCGTCGCCTAAAACAATGCCTATATCTTCTGCAGAGTGGTGAAAATCAACATAAGTATCACCTTTGCATTCTACATTAAGGTCAAATCTCGCGTGTCGAGCAAAAAGAGTTAGCATATGGTCAAAAAAACCATTGCCGGAATTTATTTTTGACTCGCCCTTGCCATCTAAATTTAAATAAATAGAAATATCAGTTTCGTTAGTTTTTCTGTTTAAATTAGCTTCTCTCATTTTAAAGTTACCTCTTTTAAAGCGTTAATAAGCTCTATCATTTCTTGTTTTGTTCCAATTGTAATTCGTAAAAAATCTTTGATTCTTACTTGTTTAAAATGTCTTACTAAAATTCCTTTTTCGTAAAGCGCTTTGTATAAATCTTCGCCACTAAAATCATTATGCTTTGCAAAAATGAAGTTTGCGCTTGAAGGTAAAACATTGAATCCTATTTTTTCTAATTCATTTATTGTAAACGCTCTATTTTCAATGATTTTTTTGCAATTTTTAATGTAATAATCATTATCCTTTAAAGTTGCAGTACCAACTGCTTGTGTTAGGGCGTTTATATTATAAGGGTTAGTTGAATATTTTATCTTGTTTATATCTTTAATAAGTTCTTCGTCAGCAATGCAGAAACCGAGTCGAGCACCTGCAAGCGAACGTGATTTTGAAAAAGTACCTGTTACAATTAAGTTTTTATATTTCTTTGTTAGTGGGTAACAACTCACACCACCAAAATCAATATACGCCTCATCAATGATAACAATATTGTTAGGGTTGCTTGAAACAATTTTTTCAATTTGTTCGACCGATAAACAAATACCTGTAGGTGCATTAGGATTAGCAATAACAATATTTTTGTTTATTTCAATATAATCGTTAATATCAACTTCAAAACTCTCGTTCAAAGGAATTTCGGTGAAATCAATATCATAAAGTTCACCAAAAACCTTATAAAACCCATAAGTTATATCAGGAAAAACTACAGGGTTTTCTTTAGAACAAAAGCCATAAAAACAATAGTCTAAAATCTCATCAGACCCATTGCCAAAAATCACGTTTTCAGGGTTAACATTATAAACTTCACAAAATGCATTTATAAGTTTTGTGCATTCAGGGTCGCAATAAAGTTTTAAATCAGATACAACTGATTTATCAATTGCCTTTAACACCTTTTTAGAAGGGGAGAAAGGCGATTCATTGGTGTTGAGTTTTATGTATTTTTTGTCTTTAGGTTGCTCACCTGGTACATAACTTTGCAAGTTTTGTAAAGACTTATTTAAAAACTTACTCATTAAAATTATTCCTTTTCAAATCTGATTGTAGCGCTTTTAGCATGAGCAGTAAGCCCTTCTTTAGTAGCGAAGAAACTTACATCGTCTTTAACTTTTTCAAGCGCCTCTTTTGTATAATAAGTGTATTGCATTTTCTTAACAAAATCGTCAACAGATAATGGAGAAGAAAATTTGGCAGTACCACTTGTAGGTAAAGTGTGGTTAGGCCCTGCAAAATAATCACCCAATGCTTCAGGACAATTTTTACCAAGAAAAACAGAGCCGGCATTTTTAATAAGTGGTAAATAATCAAAAGGATTATCAACACAAATTTCAAGATGTTCAGGTGCAAGTTCGTTTGAAACCTCACAAGCTTTTTTAAGGTCATCAACAACAATGATTTTTCCATTGTTATCAATAGAAGTTCTTGCGATTTCTTCTCGCTCAAGCATCGGAATTTGCTTTTCAAGTTCTTGTGAAACCTTGTTTGCAAAATCTTTATCATCAGTTATAAGAACAGAAGTAGCCATTTTATCATGTTCTGCTTGTGATAATAAATCTGCTGCAATAAACGCAGGGTTGTTTGTGTTATCAGCAATAACTAAAATTTCGCTAGGTCCTGCAATCATATCAATAGAAACTCTGCCAAAAACTTGTTTTTTTGCCTCGGCAACAAAAGCATTACCAGGGCCAACAATTTTATAAACTGGCTTTACAGTTTCAGTACCAAATGCCAAAGCTGCAATTGCTTGAGCACCACCGATTTTGTAAACCTTATCAACACCTGCTTCTTTTGCTGCAACTAAAATATTAGGGTTAACCTTGCCGTCTTTTGATGGTGGAGTTACCATATAAATCTCGTTGCAACCAGCAATTTTTGCAGGAATACAGTTCATCAAAACAGAAGAAGGGTAAGCCGCGGTGCCACCTGGCACATAAAGACCAACCTTTTCAATCGGAAGAATTTTTTGACCACAAACAACGCCGTCTTTTTCACTTGAAATAAAACTTTGACGAACTTGACGCATATGAAAATCAAAAATGTTTTTCATTGCCTTTTGAATAACTTCAATAAACTCAATGTCAACAAGTTTGTAAGCTTCATAAAACTCTTCGTCAGTTACTTCGATGTTCGAAAGTACAACACCATCAAACTTTGCAGAATATTCTAAAAGTGCGTTGTCGCCATTCTTTTTAACATTTTCAATGATTTCTTCAACT
>JAZRPX010000077.1:0-12184 GCA_045649445.1 Acutalibacteraceae bacterium
GATAATACTGATGATTTAAGCGATTTTGAGACTGCTCAATCTGTGCTTACAAAACGTTTAAGACAGTATGCAACAACAGGAAACAGAGGCATTGTTTATGATAAAAAACGCGAGATAATCGAGCTTAAACAAAAAAGAGAAAAAGCGCTTGGCGCAAAAGAACAGATAGATAATTTAACTGAAAAACTTTCTAGTTTAAAAGAAAGAAAAGAAAAAGCAGAAATTGAGCTTAATAGAGTAAGAGAAGCGATTTCTAAAAATTCTTCTTTTGATGTTATTAAAGAAAAGCAAAAGCATTATAATTCGCTTTTGAATAATGTTGAAACAATTAAGCAAAAAAAAGAGAATTTAGCGCAAAAATATGGTGGCAAAATGCCTTGTGAAACAGATATCTTGAATATTGAACAAGGTTTTGAAAACGTTGCTGTTGCAAGAGAAAGTTTAAGCACAAATGATAAGAATAATAACGTTGTTATTACTAGTGTTGTTTATTTTATTGCGGTTTTGTTGCTTGTTTTAGGTTTTGTTTTTAATAAACCATTAATTTTGGTGCCGATTGCAGTTTTTGTAGCAGTTTTAAATCTTGTTGCAGGACTTGTTTTGAAATCAAACAAGAAAAAAAGAGAATCCAATGCCGAGCAAAATTTAAATGAATGTTTAGAAAAACTTGATGAAATCTTATCAAACTTTAATATCGAATATAGCGAGAATTATTCAGAAACTGTGTCTGCTTTGCGTAGTGATTTGTTAGAGTATAATATCTTTTCAAAAAATCTTGTTGATGCAGAAAATCTTGCTAAACAATATTTTGAACAAGAAAACCTCGAAACTGCTAGTGAAAATATTCCAAAACTTGATACTGATGAGTTAAAAGCATCTGAAAACAAGTTAACTTATGTGTTAGACCAAACCTCTGCAGAAATTTTGAGAATTCAAAGCGAGATAGAAAGACTTGATAAATTCAATGAAGAGTTATCAGATATTGAATATAATCTTGAGGTTTCAATGAATGAGTATAACGCGGCAGTTGAAAATTATAATGCAATAAACAAAGGCATTGAAATCTTAAATAAGGCAAAAGAAAATTTATCAACAAAGTATAAATATAAAATTGAGCAAGAATTTAAAAAAATGCTTGGATTTTTATCAGATGGCAGATTAAATGATGTTATGCTTTCAAATGATTTAGACGTTTCGGTAAGAGAAGCAGGACTTTCAAGAGAAATTGATGCGTTTTCAACAGGAACAAAAGCGCTTGTTGAAATAGCGCTTCGTTTAAGTCTTATTGAAGCACTTTTTGAAAATGAAAAAGCATTTATAATTTTTGATGATGCGTTTGTTCATTTTGATGATAAAATTTTTGCAATTTTGGAAGAAAAAATAAAAATTTTAAGCAAAAACACCCAAATCATATACTTAACTTGTACAAAAAGCAGAACTTTTTAAATAAGTTCTGCTTTTTTGATGTTTTTCCATAAAAATACCTTTGATTTTTTCACGTTTTATGTTATAATTAACATAACTTTAAATATAAAAGGGGAACCGAGTATAAAATGAAACTAAAATCTTTTAAAAGAGGTGTACACCCAAAAGGTAATAAACACTTCACAAAAGACATTCCAATAACAGAGTTACATATTAAAGGTGACGCTACATATCCGATTTCTCAACATATCGGTGCGCCAGCAAAACCAATTGTAGAAGTTGGTGAATATATTAAAGTTGGTCAAATGATAGCAGAAGGCGATGGATTTATTTCTTCAAACATTTTTTCTGCTGTTTCCGGCAAAGTAAAAGCTATTTCACCGGTTCATTCTATGACAGGTGAAACTTGTGAAAGTATTATCATTGAAAACGATGGCCTTTTTGAAACGGTCGATGGCTTTGGCGTTGAAACTGATTATAGTGATTTAACAAATGAAGAGATTATTGATAAAGTTAAATATGCAGGTATTGTTGGCCTTGGTGGCGCAGGTTTTCCAACCTATGTTAAATTGTTACCAAAAGAGCCAGATAAAATAGATCATATTATTATCAATGCCGCAGAATGTGAGCCATATCTTACTTCTGACCATAGATTAATGCTTGAACAACCTCAAGATCTTATAAAAGGTTGCGAAATAATCTTAAAAATCTTTAAGAATGCAAAATGTGTTATTGGCATTGAAGATAATAAAAGAGATGCTTATGAAAAACTTTTATCTGTTTGCAATAATGATAAAGTAATTCCAATGCTACTGAAAACAAAGTATCCTCAAGGTGGCGAACGCTCTCTTGTAAAGGCAATAACAAATAGAGAAATTAATTCAAAAATGCTTCCTGCAGATGTTGGCTGTGTTGTTGTAAATGCAGCATCAACCATTGCTATTTATGAGGCAGTTGCAAAAAACATTCCTCTTATTAAAAGGGTTATGACAATTACAGGCGATGCTGTAACAAAACCTTGTAACTTGCTTGTGAGTATCGGTACAAATCATGGCGAGTTGATGGATGCCTTCGGTGGATTTAATTGTGATCCTGAAAAGGTAGTTTCAGGCGGTCCAATGATGGGTACATCGCTTTTCTCAATGGATTTTCCTGTAACAAAAACATCATCATCAGTTCTTGCGTTTAAAAAAGATGATGTTGCAAAAGTAAATCCGTCAAATTGTATTCATTGTGGCAGATGCTTGGGCGCTTGTCCTCAACGTCTTGTTCCACAACTTCTTATGGCTGCTTCAGATAATGAGCAGTATGAAGAATTTGAAAAGCTTTATGGTATGGAATGTATAGAATGTGGCTCTTGCTCTTATGTTTGTCCTGCAAAACGCCCGTTAACACAAAGCTTTAAATTTGCAAAACGTAAAGTTATTGCAAAAAGAAAGAAAAATAGTTAAAAGGAGGGAATAAAAAATGCTTAAAAACATTAATGTCAGCGTGTCACCACATGTTAGAGAAAACATAACAACAAGAAGAATTATGCTTGATGTTTGTATAGCGCTTTTGTTCCCGCTTGGCGCAGGTGTTTACACCTTTGGAATAAATGCATTATATATAATTTTAGTAAGTGTAATTTCTTGTGTTTTATCTGAATATTTATATCAGAAATTAATGAGAAAACCAAATGTTAAATTTTCAAGACAAAAAACTTCAATTGGAGATTTATCTGCAGTTGTAACAGGCCTTATATTAGCAGTAAACCTTCCTTCAACAGTACCTCTTTGGGTGCCTGCTATTGGTGGCGTTTTTGCAATTGTTGTTGTAAAACAACTTTTTGGTGGTCTTGGTCAGAATTTTATGAACCCTGCGCTTGCCGCACGATGTTTCTTGCTTATTTCTTTAGCAGGTGTTATGACTAATTTCCCAACAGAAATTAATCATTTCTTCCCAGTTGCAGATACAGTTTCAACAGCAACTCCAATGGGTATGTTGAAACTTGGCACACCATCTGATTGGTTTAATATGCTTTTTAATACTCATTCAGGTAGCATCGGTGAAGCGAGTGCAATAGCAGTGCTTATCGGCGCTTTGTATATGACTATTAGAAAGGTTATAGATGTTAAAATTCCGCTTATTTATATTGCGTCAGCAGTTTTGTTCTTTGTGGTTATTCAGTTAATCAGGGGCGAGGAAGATGTTCTCACACTTGATTATATTGTAACACAGATTTGTGGTGGTGGTTTGTTGGTTGGCGCATTCTTTATGGCAACTGATTATGTAACTTGTCCTATAACACCGCTTGGCAAAATTATTTATGCTTTTATTTTAGGTTTTATGACCACAATTATTCGTGTTGTAAGCCCTAATGTTGAAGGCGTATCTTTGGCAATTATCATTGGTAATATGATTAGCCCTCTTATTGAGAAGTATACTGTACCAAAAGCGTTTGGCTTAAAGCGTGAAAAAGGGGGTAAATCAGCATGAAAAATATAATTAAAAATGCAATTATTTTAACCCTTATTACGCTTGTTGCAGGTAGTGCTTTGGCTTTTGTTTATTCAATAACAAAAGAGCCGATTGCACAAGCAGAAATTAAAGCAACTCAAGAAGCGTATAAAGCAGTTTTTGCACAGGCAGAAAAATTTGAAGAATTAGAATTAATTGAATATAATGATAAAAATGGCGCAAAAGTTAGCGCAGTTTCGAGCGCAGTAAAAGGTAATGAAACAATTGGCTTTGTTATGACAACTGCGTCTAAAGGTTATGGTGGCGATATAAAAGTCGCTGTAGGAATTGATAAAAAAGGTGTTGTAACAGGTATTTCAATTTTAGATGCTTCAAATGAAACTCCTGGTCTTGGGGCAAAAGTTAAAGAAGATAAATTCACATCGCAATTTGCAGGTGTAGAATCAAATCAGCTTGATACAGAAGTTGATGCAATTTCAGGCGCAACTTTCTCAACAAATGGTGTTAAAAACGCAGTGAATGCTGCATTTAATTATTATAAAAAGAATTTAAAGGAGGGTGTGTAAAGTATGAAAACAATACTTGAGAGACTTTATAATGGTATTATTAAAGAAAACCCTACCTTTGTGCTTATGCTTGGTATGTGTCCAACCCTCGCAGTAACAACATCTGCGTTTAATGGGTTTGGTATGGGACTTTCAACAACAGCAGTTCTTGTTATGTCAAATTTAATGATTTCTGCGCTTAGAAAGGTTATTCCAAATGGCGTTAGAATGCCAGCATTTATCGTAATAGTTGCATCTTTTGTAACAATGGTGCAGTTGCTTTTAAAAGCTTATGTTCCGGCACTTGATAAATCTTTAGGCGTGTTTATTCCACTTATCGTTGTAAACTGTATTATTTTAGGACGCGCAGAAGCATATGCATCTAAAAATCCTGTTATTCCTTCAATTTTTGATGGTATAGGAATGGGGTTAGGTTTTACAGGCGCGTTAACAATTATCGGCTCTGTAAGAGAAATTTTAGGCGCAGGCGCAATTTTTGGTTATGAGTTTGTTCCTGAAAAATATCGCATTTCTATTTTTGTTTTGGCTCCTGGCGCATTCTTTGTTTTAGCAATTTTAACTGCTTTGCAAAACAAATTCAAAGCGCCATCTGCAACAAATGTAGATGTTGAAAAATTGGCTTGTCATAGCAATTGCGCAAATTGTTTTGGTAAAGAAGCGTGCTTTAATCATAAATTGATTGGCGCTGATAAAAAATATCATGATGATATTGACCGTGCTGAAAAGATTAAAAAAGCAATGGAAGCAAAACAAGCAGCAGAGCAAAATAAAGGAGGTAATAATTAATGGAAATTTTAAAAACTATTTTTATTACCTTAATTACAACAGTTTTTGTTAATAATGTTGTATTATCACAATTTTTAGGCCTTTGTCCGTTCTTGGGTGTATCAAAATCAACCAAAACAGCGGCTGGTATGGGTGGCGCTGTAATCTTCGTTATTACAATTGCATCACTTTTAACGTCACTTGTTTATACATTCATTTTAGCACCTTTAGGATTAGAGTTTTTAGAAACAATAGCGTTTATCGTAATTATTGCGGCGCTTGTTCAATTTGTTGAAATGTTCTTGAAAAAGGTAATCCCACCACTCTACACTGCGCTTGGCGTTTATTTACCGCTTATTACAACAAACTGCGCAGTTTTAGGCGTAGCATTAAATAATGTAACTAATTTTAATAATGGTGATTTTTCAACATTAGGCACTGTTTTAATGAGCGTTTTAACCGGTTTTGGTACAGCTGTTGGTTTTGCAGTTGCAATTCTTATTATGGCAGGTATTCGTGAAAAAATTGCATTTAATGATGTTCCTGAATCATTCAAAGGTATGCCAATAACTCTTATAACCGCAGGTTTGATGGCAATGGCATTCTTTGGATTCCAGGGCTTGATTTAAGGAGGTAGAATTTATGAATATAACATTTATTCTTATTTCTGCTTCGGTTATTGCAGCAATAGGTTTGTTTATCGGCTTGTTTTTGGGCTTTTCAGAAAAGGCATTTCATGTTGAAGTTGACCAAAAAGAGTTAGATATTAGAGAGTGTTTGCCTGGTAACAACTGTGGTGGTTGTGGCTACGCAAGTTGTGATGATTTAGCGTCTAAATTAGCAAAAGGCGAAGCAAAACCTAACGCTTGTCCAGTTGGTGGCAATAAAGTTGCTAAAGAAATCTCAAAAATTATGGGTGTAGATGCTGATAAAATTGTTAAAAAAGTAGCCGTTGTAAAATGTATGGGTACTTGTGATAAATCAGAGTTTATCTATAACTATTATGGTGCTCTTGATTGTTCAAGAGTAACAGTAGCCCCAGGGCGTGGCGCTAAAGCGTGCGCTTATGGTTGTTTAGGTCTTGGCACTTGTGCAAATGCTTGTAAATTTGATGCTATTAGATTTGTAAATGGTAGAGCATTTGTTATAAGAGAAAATTGTAAAGCTTGTGGAATGTGCGTTGATGCTTGTCCTAACAATCTTATTGAACTTGTGCCTTATGAGTCAAAGTATGTTGTTCAATGCTTCTCTCAAGAAAAAGGCAAGGTTGTAAAAGATATGTGTAAAGCAGGTTGTATAGGTTGTGGTATCTGTGCAAAGGTTTGTCCTGCAGGCGCAATCACACTTGAAAACAATATCGCAAAAATTGATTATGATAAGTGCACATCTTGTGGTATTTGTGCTTCAAAATGTCCTTCAAAGGTTATAATTAAGCAAGATGTTTAAAAAAAGTTTGAGTTTAATTCTTGTTTGTGTTTTGTTTGTTAGTCTTTGTTCTTGTGGTAAGATTAATAAAAACTATAGCAAAACTTATTTAGATGTTTTTGATACAGCTGCAACAATTTCCGGCTATTTTAAAAACGAACAAGAATTTGAAAATTGCGCAGAAAAAATTATAGTCTTTTTGAAAGATTATCATAAGATGTATGATGTTTACAATGATTATGATAAAATAAATAACATTAAAACTATAAATGATAATGCTGGTGTGAAGCCAGTTAAGGTTAGCAGTGAGATTATTGAACTTTTAGAGTTTTCAATTGATGTTTATAATCTCACTAATGGAGCAGTTAATGTCTGCGCCGGCTCGCTTATTAATCTTTGGAAACAATGCCTTGAAAATAATGAAATTCCAAATGTTAAAAAGTTGAATTTAGCAAAAGAAACAATATCAATTGATAATTTGGTTATAAATAAAGAAAAAAGCACCGCCTTTATTAAAAATAAAGGGTGCAAAATTGATGTTGGCGCAGTTGCAAAAGGATTTGTTGGTGAAAAGATTAAAGCTTATGCTAAATCTATTGGTTTTAATAGTGGCATAATTAATCTTGGCGGAAACGTTGTAACGATTGGCTCAAAACCAAATGACAATAAATTTGCAGTTGGCATTACAAACCCAAGCGACACTAACAAAAATCTTTGTACGGTTTTTGCAAGTGGAGAAAGTGTTGTAACATCTGGAGATTATGAAAGATTTTATACGGTTAATGGTAAAAGATATAATCATATTATCGATGCCAAACTAGGTATTCCGTCAGATGAAAACAAATCTGCAACTATTATTTCAAGCAATTCAGCATTAGCAGATGCGCTTTCAACTGCTTTGTTTATAATGAATTATAAAAATGGAATTAATTTAATAAATTCGCTTGAAAATTGTGAGGCAGTTGTTATTGATAAAACAGGTGAACAACATTTTTCAAGAGGTTTTAAAAAATATTTAGAAAACGAGGAATAAAAAATTGAGTACAAAAAAATTATCGAAAACTGATTTAATTATTTTGGCAATAGTTTTGATAACTGCTATTGCAGGTGTTTTTCTTATGAATACCTTCACTCATGATGGATATGTTGTGAGAATTTCTCAAAAAGGTGAAGTTGTTGAAGAGTTATTTTTAGATGAAGAAGAAAGACAAGAATTTGTAGTAAAAGGTGAAAATGGCGAAAAAAATATAGTTGTCGTTGAAGAAGGTTTTGCATTTGTTGAAAGCGCAAATTGTGATGATGAACTTTGCGTTAAAAAGGGCAGAATCGAATATGTAGGCGAATCAATTGTTTGCATTCCAAACGATGTTGTAGTTGAGATTGTTGAAGATAATAGCATCGAGGAGAGCCCATTCTAAAATATGAAGTCTGGTGCAAAAAGAATAGCAGTTTGTGGTTTGCTTATCGCAACAGCGTTAGTGCTTAATTTTGTTGAAAAATTAATTCCTGTTGAATTTGTTTTTTATGGTTTCAAATTAGGCCTTGCAAATATTGTTGTGTTGTTTTCGCTTTACAAATTGCGTTTTTCTGATTCGCTTATAATCTGCATTTTTAAAATCTTAATTTGTGGATTTGGTTTTGGCGGACCTATTTATTTAATGTACAGTCTTTCGGGCGGTATATTAAGCTTCTTTGCAATGTGGGTTGCCAAACATAAACTAAATATAATAACAGTTTCGGTATTCGGCTCAATTTTCTTTAATATCGGTCAGGTGCTTTGCGCTTGCATTTTGTTATCAACAAAAGCGGTGTTATCATATCTGCCTGTGTTGATTTTAGCAGGTGTGTTTACTGGCGCGCTCATCGGTATTGTATCTAATATCGCAGTAAAAAGAATAAAAATTTAAAAACCGCATCTTTAAAAGATGCGGTTTTGATTTTGTTAAAATCCTATTTTTTTAAGAAAATTGCTTTTTATAAAAAGAACATAAAACAGAGCAATCATTAAAACAAACATTATAATTGCTTGAAGCAAACGCCAATAAATAATTGATGAAATTGTAGGATACCATTTTTCAATATAAACCCAAAAAACACAAGGTATTAAAACAGTACAAACAGTTTGCGAAAGAGTGGCTGCGCATAAAATTTTTTTAAAATTGATTTGTCCTTTGAAACAAAATCCAAAAATAACACCCAATAGAACATTTGAAGCAAAAATTCCAATGCTAAAACCGTTAGCAGGGAACATAATATATTGAATAAGGTCAGAAAGAACAGCAACAAGCGTTGCCCCAATAACGCCATAACTTTTCGCAGCAAGTGCAATAACAATAAAAACAGGCGAGAACTTTAATATGTTGCCAACTCTAAAAGTAAAAAATAAAGAGAAAACAACAGATAAAGCAGTTAAAATAGCAATGGTAGTTATAACCTTTGTTTTTTGAAAATTCATTTGCATAAATAAAAACCTCCTATTCCCGTTAACTGAAATAAGGAGGTTTTGTCTTCTTATTTACCAGCGGGATGCGATTTGTATACCGCAAGACGAGAAAAACTCGCTTTTCGTTCTTTTGACAACTCCCCGTTCAAAAGACACTTAACGCACACAAATCTACTCTGAATTTTTTTGAAAAATAAAACCCTCTGAATTAATATCCAGAGGGTTTGGTGAGCTATCGGGGATTTGAACCCCGGACACCCTGATTAAAAGTCAGGTGCTCTGCCAACTGAGCTAATAACTCGTACAACGTTGACTATTATAGCAAAAACAGTACAACTTGTCAAGCATTTTTTTCAAAAAAATCAAAAATAATTAAATATGATTAATTTTCATAAAAAACTCTAAAATATCAAGCGATTTTTGGTCTTCTTTTTTGATAATTCTTATCTCAAAAAGACGTTTTTGTGCTTGTGGCTCAAATTTTGCGATTTCCATACCATTATCGAGCGCGTTACTCATGGTTTGTCTTACAAGCCCATCTGCAAGCATATTCTCGTTACAATCAATTTTAGTTATAATCAAATCTTTGTTTTGATACTTGTATTCAACGAATCCTAAAACCTCGCCTTTGTCTGTGCAAACATAAGCATCGTCGTTAATTTTTAAACTTGACTTTAATAGTTTATCCGCTTTTTTAATTTCAATCATCTTTTTCTTTTTCCTTTTTTATTTTTAGTTTGAGATTTATTTGTTGTAAGGCGTTTTGCTTCAGAATAAAGTGAACGAATTTCAGTTTCTGTCAAATCACGCCATTTTCCTTGTGGCAACATTCCAAGACGAACTTCACCAATTGAAATTCTTTTAAGACGAATAAGCTCAATTCCAAGTGATTCACACATTCTTCTTATTTGTCTGTTTTTACCTTCATAAATTGTAATAAGAATAACAACGCGAGACTCCTCTTCATTAATAATACTTGCTTCTGCAGGCGCAGTAACATAGCCATCATCAAGTTTAACACCACTCATAAGAGTTTCAAGCATTTCATCGGTAACCGGTGGTCTTACAGTAACTCTGTATGTTTTTGCAACGTGAGTTTTTGGATGAGAAAGCATATTTGCAAATTCACCGTCGTTAGTAAGAATAAGTAAACCTTCAGAGTTTTTATCAAGTCTGCCAACAGGGTAAACTCTCTCTTCAATATCTTCTGTGAGCATAGTAATACATTTTCTATCAAACTCATCAGAAAGTGTAGTAACAAATCCTCTTGGTTTATGAAGCATAATATAACGTTTTTCTTTAGCTCTTCTAATAAGTTTTCCGCTAACTTCAATTTTATCTTTGTAAATATGAACTTTATCGCCTAAATTAGCGAGTTTTCCATTAACCTTAACTTTCCCTGCGAGAATCATTTCTTCGGCTTTTCTTCTTGAGCAAACGCCTGATTCTGACATGTATTTTTGAAGTCTTATAATTTTAGTGTCCATCAATTTCTCCGTTCTATTTTATACCCAAAAGTTTTTTGAAAACTTCAAAAAACTTTTCAAATTCACTTTTTTGTTTTTCGTTAGTAGTGTTAACGCTTGCTAGCGATAATATATCTGCAGTGGCAATAACAGAATTGTTGTAAATATATTCAACCTTGCCTACTTTTTCGCCCTTTTTTATTGGCGCATATAAAAACTTTGGTATATAAACCTTTAACTTTATAAAAGAATAAAGCCCATCATAAAAATAAATATCAGTTTTAGTTGATTTAACAGTAAGCTTTGTTTCTTTGCCACCTGCAACATCAATTGTTTTGATAACACCTTTTAATGTGACCTTTTCGTATTGTTTAAAACCATAATCGTATAGTGATTTATGGTCTTGCCAATCGTTTCCACAGTTAAGCGTAACAGCAATAAGACGCACACCGTTTCTTTTACAACTCGAAACCAAGCATCTGCCAGATTTTTTTGTAAATCCCGTCTTTATTCCTTCGGCGCCTTCTAAAGTTGATAGCAAACGATTGTGATTATAATAAGTGCGATAAGTTTCACCATCGTTATAAACTGCTTTGTATGTTTTTGCACCAACAACTTTCCTAAACAAGTCATTGTTCATTGCAAAACCACCTAAAATAGCCATATCAAGAGAGGTAGTGTAATGAAGTTTATCATCAAGCCCGTTAGGAGTAACAAAGTTAGTGTTTTTCATACCAATTTGTTTTGCTTTTTCATTCATTAGCACAGAAAACGCCTCTTGTGAGCCACAAACACTTATCGCAATAGATAGCGCTGCATCGTTCCCACTTTCAAGCATAAGCCCGTATAATAAACATTCATAACTGATTTTATCGCCAACCTGCAAGCCAATAGATGAACCCTCAACAGCAATCATTTTATCAGTAATTTCAATTTGTTCATTAAGATTACAAATCTCGCAAACAATCAAAGCGGTCATAATTTTTGTAGTGCTTGCCATTGACATCTGCTTTGATTCATTGTTGCTTGCAATAACCTTTTTAGCAACAGGGTCATAAAGACAGTAGCTTACAGCAGAATAAGCGCGAGATGATATATTCAAATTAAATAAATATAAAAAAACTAAAGTTATACAAAAAAATCTTTTAAACAAACAATTCACCTGCCCATAAAATATATGCGACAGGTAAATTTAAAATGTTATTCTTCTGTTTTTTCGGCTTTTACTTTTTTAACGATATCGCCAACTTTTTCAACTGCAACAGGAACAGCGTTGATTATTTTTTCAACATCTGAAGTTGGTTCGCCAATATTTAAGATTTTAACATTACCATCTTGCAAAACAAGGAAAGCAACAGGAGTAACGCTCATACCGGCGCCACCACCACCGCCGAAGTTTGCTTTTGCTTGTAAAGATGACTGACCAAAATCAGAACCACCTGAAGCAAATCCATAAGAAACTTTTGAAACAGGAATACAAGTAACAGTTTCAGATAAAACAATTGGGTCACCGATTATTGTATCAGCAGTAGCCATAGATTTAATCTTGTCCATAGTAATTCCCATAATGTTTTTGATATTTTCACTCATAATAAAAGTCCTTTCATTATTTGAATTTTACTGCCGTACCGGGC
>JAZRPX010000078.1:0-1871 GCA_045649445.1 Acutalibacteraceae bacterium
AGCCACCTAATGTTATTTTTGCATAACCACGACCAACAAAGTTTCTATTAACATTGCCTTCTTTAATACGTGCAAGAGAACCTACAAAACCACTAAAGCCAGTTTCTTCAAACCAATTTCTTGTGTTGAATTTAACATCAACAAATAATTTTGATAAATCAAAAGTTAACTCTTCGGTTGTAAGATAATTTTCAGGAGCAATCAAAGTTCCAAGTTCAACAGTTGCGCCGTAATTTTCTAAAGTTTCAAGTTGTTCTTTATCGATATTGCTATAAAAACGAATACCTGTTGGATCTGCAAGTCTAATCGAAGCGCCTGCAACCATATCTACATCAAGATATACACTTTCAAAATACAAATCGCCATAAACATCTATTGAATCATTTGAATCATAAATGGCTCCTTCATTAAAGAAACCAACAAAGCCACTGCCTACAACTTCTGGGAAAACATATGTTGTTCCTTCTTCAACTGTGGCATCTACTTCACCATCAATATAAACATTATAAGTAGGTATTGTTGCTTTCATTTTATAAATAGGAGAAAGTTCGAAAACATTTTCACCACAAAGAATGTCATCGGCGCCATACAAATCAAGGAACATAAGTGAAAAACCGCCGCCACCGAGTGCGCCTAATTCAATTGTAATAGTTTCTTTTGGCTTAACTTGTGGAAGATTTGCATCTGCAGGAGTTGTATAACCAGAAGTTGAAACTCTTACTCTTAATGTACGAGTAGAATTATTAGTAACATCAATATAAGTAGTTTCAGTTTCACTAGGAACATTTCTCCAGTGTGTTTGGAACTGACGGAATTTGTTATAAGCGCCTGCTTCAATATCAAAGCTTACAGAACCATCAGCAATATAATTCATTGAAGTTGTTGCAAAAGAACCCCAAGCCCAGTTATTGTTTGGATTACAACCTTCTGTTTTGCTATAGTTATGATTTGCTGAAGCAAATGAATAAACTGCTTCAACACCTTCAGGAAGAGTTGGTGCTTCTGTTACAGTTGTTTCTTCAACGAAAGGTTCTGTGTAAATAGGAGAAAGAATAAAGTTGTTTGGTGTTGCACAAGAGAAATCTCCTCCATACTGTTCTTGGAACATAATGTTGAAAGAGCCACCTGTTAAAACGCCTAATTCAACAGTTTTTGTTGCGCCTGCAGCAACTTTAGGAAGGTCTGCCTCGGCTGGAGTTGTGTAACCGCCAACTGTAATAATCACACGAACGGCTTTAGGCGAATTATTAGTAATATCAATATAAGCTGTTTGAGTTGTTGGTTGTACACCATTCCAGTTAGACATAACTTGTCTGTAATAGTTATAGTCACCAGCAGAAACGGTTAAAGTAAGCGCGCCATTTTCATCAACACTTGTGCTTACATTTGTTTTTTGACCCCAAAAACCAATATCATTATACCAACCCTCTGGTTTGCTATAATTTTGTGTCATTGTTGAGAATGATGAAACAACAATTTTTTCACTATCAAAACTTGCAGAAGAAGTTACCGCATGTGTAAAAACTGCTGTTACAAGCATTAAAACAACCAATACTAATGATAAAATTTTTCTTGTTTTCATAATTAAGACTCCTTTTTGCATAATATTGCTTATTTATTATACTACATTTTTCTAGAATTTACAAATATTTTTTAAAGTTTAGTATAATTTTGTTTATTTTGCACAAATTGAAAGGGCGTTACGAGAAAAAATAACTAAAAAAGGCCTTTCCAAAACGGAAAGGCCTTTTTAATCATTATTAAAACATATCAGGATAAAGTCTTTTAATTTCTTTTGTAAGATTATCTGCATGATACTTATGGTCAGCAACTGAAGGGTGACCATCACCACCATTTGTTCTTGCAGTAGC
>JAZRPX010000079.1:0-10610 GCA_045649445.1 Acutalibacteraceae bacterium
AGGTATCAACGCTGCTATGAAAGCTGCTGCTTCAGCATCATTCGGTTACAATACTGATCCTATCGTTTCTTCAGACGTTATCGGTATGACTTATGGTTCACTCTTCGATGCTACACAAACAATGGTTTGTGACCTCGGCAACGGTTTATATGAAGTACAAGTTGTTTCTTGGTATGACAATGAAAACTCATACACATCACAAATGGTAAGAACAATTAAATACTTCGCTGAACTCGCGTAAATTTAAGTTGAAGTTAAAAAGCAGATTAGTTTTTTGCTAATCTGCTTTTTTTATTGTACTTTTATGATGATTGTGGTATAATAACTCTATATGTTTTTACGGAGGACTAATAATGTCAAAATTAAAGGGGTTAAAACCAGAAAAAGTTTTTAAATATTTTGAAGAAATCTGCAGTATTCCACATGGTTCAGGCGATATGGAGAGAATAAGTGATTATTGTTTAGATTTTGCAAAAAAACACAATTTAAAAGCAATAAAAGATGAAGAAAATAATGTTATTATCTTTAAAGATGCTTCGAAAGGTTATGAAAATAGCGAGCCAATAATTTTGCAAGGCCATCTTGATATGGTTTGTCAAAAAACAGAGGATTGCACTATTGATTTTGAAACAGATGGTCTTGATTTAACAGTTGAAGGTGACTTTTTATCGGCAAATGGCACAACTTTAGGCGGAGATAATGGCATAGCAGTTGCTTTTATTTTAGCAATTTTAGCAAGTGATGAATATGCTCATCCTCCAATTGAAGCCGTGTTTACAACTGATGAAGAAATTGGTATGATTGGCGCAATGGCGCTTTGTACAGATAGTTTACGCGCTAAAAGAATGATAAATCTTGATTCAGAAGAAGATGATACAGTTACAGTTTCTTGCGCCGGTGGTAGTGATTTCAAAGCAACTCTTAATGTAAAACGTGAAAAAGCAGTAGGCAAAGAAGTTGTTATTGCTTTAGGTGGACTTTTAGGTGGCCATTCAGGTGTTGAAATAGATAAAGGCAGAGTAAATGCGTCTGTTTTAATGGGTAGAGTTTTAAATTATTTGAATTCTGTTTGTGATTTTGAAGTTGTTGAGATTACAGGTGGAGATAAAAGTAACGCAATTCCTAATAAAACTACAGTAAAACTTGTAACAAGTGATGAAACTCTTGAAATTAAAGCAAAAGAATATTTAGAAATTATAAAACAAGAAATTAAATCAAGAGAAAAAGATTTTGATTTTGCAGTTGAAATTAAAACCGAAGAAAAAGAGTGTTTTGTTATTGATAAAGCATCAAAAGATGCACTTGTTTATACACTTGTTTGTGTTCCAAATGGTATTGTTGAGATGAGCAAAGAAATTGATGGTCTTGTTGAAACTTCTCTTAATCTAGGCATTTTAAAAACGTCAGATAACGCAATAAACTTTGGCTTTGCTTTAAGAAGTAATAAACAAAGCGCTTTAGACTTTTTAAAACAAAAATTATCATTGTTCTTCAGTTTTGGTAATTTTGAAATAGAAACTTCGGGTGATTATCCACCTTGGGAGTTTGTTGAAAATTCACAGTTACAAGAAATTTATAAAACTTCTTATAAAGAGCAGATTGGTATGGCGCCAAAAGTAGAAGCAATTCACGCAGGCCTTGAATGTGGCGTTTTTGCTTCAAAGATTAAAAATCTTGATTGTATTTCAATCGGCCCGGCGCTTTTTGATGTTCATACAGCAAATGAAAAGTTAAGTATTTCCTCAACTGAAAGAATTTTTAATCTCGTTTTAAAAATTCTTGAGAAATGTAAGTAAATATTGTTTGCATTTAGTATATAAATATGGTATAATAATTGCAAATATTTAAAGGAGAAAAATTATGGAAAACAAAAAAGAATTTCAGCCATATATTCCGGCTGAAAAAGTAACACCAGAGATAACAATAACATCAATTGTTATGGGTATTATTCTCGCGGTTGTGTTTGGTGCAGCAAATGCTTATTTAGGACTTCGAGTTGGTATGACTGTTTCGGCTTCAATTCCTGCAGCAGTTATTGCAATGGGCGTTATTCGTGTAATAATGCGTAAAAATTCGATTCTTGAAAGCAACGTTGTTCAAACAATCGGCTCTGCCGGTGAATCATTAGCGGCAGGCGCAATCTTCACTCTTCCTGCATTGTTCTTATGGGCAGCAGAAGGCAAGATGGACAAACCTGGCATTCTTCAAATCACACTTATTGCACTTTTAGGTGGTCTTTTAGGTGTATTCTTTATGGTGCCACTTAGAAATGCGCTTATCGTTAAAGAGCATGGTATTTTGCCTTATCCAGAAGGCGCTGCTTGTGCAGAAGTGCTTTTAGCAGGTGAAAAAGGCGGTGCAAACGCTTCAACTGTATTTGCAGGTATGGGCTTTGCAGCTCTTTTCAAATTCATTATTGATGGTCTTAAAGTTGTAACAGGTGAAATCTCATTTAGAGTAAAAGGTTTCGCAGGTGAAATTGGAACTCAAATTTATCCGGCTGTAATGAGCGTTGGTTACATTTGTGGTGCTAGAATTTCATCTTATATGTTTGCAGGTGGCGTTTTAAGTTGGCTTGTATTGATTCCTTTAATCGTTCTTTTTGGTGATAAAGCAGTGCTTTATCCGGGAACAGAGCCAATCGGTCAAATTTTTGCAAATGGTGGCGCAGGCGATATCTGGGGAACTTATATTAGATATATCGGCGCAGGTGCATTAGCAGCTGGTGGTATCATTTCTCTTATCAAATCATTGCCACTTATCGTTAAAACATTCTCTGGCGCAATGAAGAGTATGAAAGGTGCAGGCGTAGCAGGCACATCTCGTACAGAGCGCGATATTAATATGAAGGTTGTAATTATTGCAATCGTTGTTTTAACACTTTTGGTATGGCTTATTCCTTATATTCCTGTTAACTTGCTCGGTGCATTTATCGTTGTTGTATTCGGATTCTTCTTTGCAACAGTATCTAGCCGAATGGTAGGTCTTGTTGGTAGTAGTAACAACCCTGTTTCAGGTATGGCTATTGCAACACTTCTTATTGCAACTCTTATTCTTAAAGTTACAGGTGCAACAGGCGTTGAAGGTATGATTAGCGCTATTTCAATCGGTTCAATTATCTGTATTGTATCTGCTATCGCAGGTGATACATCACAAGACCTTAAAACAGGTTTCTTGTTAGGTGCAACTCCTAAAAAGCAACAATATGGTGAACTTATCGGTGTTGTTGCCGCTGCATTTGCAATCGGTGGAACATTGTATTTGTTAGATGCTGCTTGGGGCTTTGGTTCAGACCAATTAGCAGCTCCTCAAGCAACTTTGATGAAACTTATCATCGAAGGTGTAATGGAAGGCAATCTTCCTTGGGCGCTTGTATTTACAGGTGTGTTTATCGCAGTAGTTGTTGAACTTATTGGTATTCCTGTATTGCCATTTGCAATCGGTGTTTATCTCCCAGTTCAACTTAATGCTTGTATTATGGTTGGCGGTCTTATTCGTCTTGCTCTTGATAAGATGAAAAAGCGTGAAGAAGATAAAAAACGTATCGTTAATGATGGTATTCTCTTCTGTTCAGGTATGATTGCAGGTGAAGGTTTAGTAGGTATCATTCTTGCTCTCTTGGCAGTAGTTGGTCTTGATAAAATATTTGACCTTTCATCTTACATTCCTGCTCCAATCTATAATTATGGCGCATTAGTTTTATTCGCAGTAATTATTCTTACAGTTCTTAAATTCTCACTCTGGAAAAAACCAAAAAAGGTAGCTGAAGATGAAGAATAAGCAAGATAATTTCTTGGATAAAATTCCTGCAAGAAATGAAAAAATCGGCTGGTCTGCCGATGATAAGGGAATCGTAACTCTAGAGATTCAAAATAAAGGCGTTTTTAATAGAATTTTTCAGCTTATTCTTAAAAAGCCGAAGATTACTTATATTCATCTTGATGAAATGGGAAGTTTTGTTTGGCCTTTAATAGATGGCGAGAAAGATGTTATTGCAATCGGTAAAGATGTAAAAGAGCATTTTGGCGAAAAAGCCAATCCGTTATATGAACGCCTTTCGCAATTTTTTGCAACTTTAGAAAGTTATAAATTCGTATATTTTAAAAAGTAAAACAAAAAAAGCACTCGTTTTTAAAACGAGTGCTTTTTTGTTATACTATCAATTAATATGTATCGTCGTGGAAAACCCAATCTCTAACGATTGTTTCTGTATATTCGCCATTTTCTCCTGTTCTTGCGATAACCTTATCAATACCTGCATTGATAATAAGACGTCTACACATAGCGCAGCTTGTTGCATCTTTTACCAACTCTTTTGTTTGATAATCAACACCAACAAGATAAAGTGTGCTACCAATCATATTTTCTCTTGAAGCGGCAATAATACAGTTAGCTTCAGCGTGAACAGAACGACAAAGTTCATATCTTTCACCAGATGGAATGTTTAATTCTTGTCTTGTGCAAACACCAGTATCAATACAATTTTTTCTTCCCCTTGGAGCGCCAGTATAACCGGTTGAAACAATTTGGTCATTCTTAACTATGATTGCGCCATAGTTTCTGCGAAGACAGGTACCCCTTTCTGCAACAGTTTGCGCAATATCAAGATAATAATTATGCTTATCAGTTCTTGTGCCCATAGTTTTTTCCTCCATTTTTATATTCTAAATTTATTTTACAATATATTTAATCATTTTTCAACATTTTGCTTTATTTTTTTTGAAAAATATGATAAAATTCTCATATAAACACTTTTTGGAGATATTTTATGGATAATTTAACTAATATAAAATATATAAAAGACCTACTTTCAAGTTTTGGTTTTACTTTTTCAAAAGGCCTTGGGCAAAACTTTCTTGTAAACCCAAGCGTTTGTCCACAAATGGCAAAACAGTCAGGTTGCGAGAATATCGGCGTTATTGAAATCGGCCCTGGTATGGGTGTGCTTACAACTGAACTTTGCAAAACGGCTAAAAAAGTTGTTGCAATCGAAGTTGATGAACGCTTAAAACCGGTTTTAGATGTAACATTAGCCGAATTTGAAAATGTTAAAGTTATATTTGGCGATTGTATGAAACTTGATTTGCATCATATAATAAAAACCGAGTTTCCTGATATGAAAGTTGTAGTTTGCGCTAATTTACCATATTATATAACTTCACCAATTATAATGAAACTTTTAGAAAGTGAATTGCCAATTGATTCTATTACTGTTATGGTGCAAAAAGAAGCGGCAGTTCGCCTTTGCGCAACCGTTGGTACAAGACAGTGTGGTGCTGTTACTGCGGCAGTTAGTTTTTATGCAAAAGCAAAAAAACTATTTGATGTTTCATCTGGCTCATTTTTTCCAGCGCCAAAGGTTGATTCGGCAGTAATAAAACTTGATTTAACAAAGCGTGAAAGTGTGCAAGTTAAAAACAAAAAAGCAATGTTTAAAATTATTCGCGCAGGGTTTAATCAGCGCAGAAAAACATTAACAAATTCGCTTTCTTCTAATTTAGGTATAAGTAAAGATGTGGTTTTATCAGCGCTTGAGAGTGCAGGGTTAAAGCCAACTGCTCGAGCAGAAGAACTTACCTTGCAGGATTTTGCAAATCTTTCTGATTTTATTTATAAGGAGTAATAAAAATGCCTGAATATATGGATTATAACGATGTTGAAATCGGTTATAAATCAAAAAAACATAAGATTTTTTCAAACATCAGGTTTTATATTGCAATTATCTTTTTGCTATTTGTTGTTATCTGGACTTTTACCCATTTGCCAGAGAATGTTAGAACAGGTTTTGATTCAGTTTATTCATCTAGCCATAAAATAGGAGAGGAAAAAGTTAAAAGTCGAAACGCATTTTTAGAGTTTAACTCTGCATTTTCTGTTGATGAAAAGGTAAACGTTGATAAAGAATTTAAAAGTGGCAGATTTGATGCTATTTTAAAGTTAACTCAAGTTTCAAAGCTCGATTTAGCAAAAGATAAAATTGATACATTTAATATAGGGGATACTTTTGTTGTTGTTCGAACTTATGAGGTCGAGCGCCAAAAAGATGCTAACGGAAAATATTATGATGAAAATACAGATAAAATCATTGGTACATTAGGTTTTGATGTTTTGATTTTTGAATTTGATACAACTGATGGATTTGTTGTAAGAAATCCAAAGCGTTTTTCAATGAGATATCATAATAAAATTAATCAATTAGTGCCAACAATTGAAAAGGTTTATGTAGATAATGAAAGTTTCCGTCTTAATTTCTATTCGTTATCAGTTGTTGTTGAATCTGAAAATAAAATAACAGATGCTAAAACTACCCTCAATTTAGAAGAGGGCATAAACAAGCAAGAATATGAAAACCAAACCTTTGTTAAAAATCAATTTGCAAAAACAAAAGAAAACAAAGATTTAATTAAAACACTTTTAACCGAAGGCGGAAATCGTGGCGATAAGAAAGTTTTTAATACAATAGCGTTTAACGAAAACACTTCTTACGCAGAAATTGGTATAAACTTTAATGATAATTTATATAACAAATTTTCATATTTTAAGGTTGAAGCAGAAGACCAAGCAACCTATAAAATAAAGGTTAATTAAGGAGAAAAATATGCCACATTTTTTTGAAAAAGTAAAAGGCGATATTGTTAAATTATCCCCTGAAAATGCGAAGCATATAAGCGGTGCTTTAAGAATGAGAGTAGGGGAAAGTATAACTCTTTGTTATGATGGCAGAAACTACACTTGCGAATTAATAGAGGTTTCAAAAGAAGAAGTTTTAGCAAAAGTGGTTGATTGTGATATGAATTACAGTGAGCCGAATGTGGAAGTAACACTTTTTCAATGCGTACCAAAAGGCGATAAATTAGAACTTGTAATCCAAAAAGCAGTTGAATTAGGTGTTGCTAGTATAGTCCCTGTATTATCAAGCAGATGTGTTTCTCGTCCTGATGAAAAAAAGGCAGCCAAGAAAAATGAACGCTATAAAAAAATCGCTCTTTCTGCTTGTGAACAATCAGGCAGAGGCAAAATTGTAGATGTAAAAGAGCAAATTTCTTTTGCAAAAGCAGTTGAAGAGTTAGCAGATTATGATTTGTCTATTCTTTTTTATGAGGGTGGCGGAAAACAGTTAAAAGAGATTTTTAAGAATAAAACTGCTAAAAAAATAGCTATATTCATTGGCCCCGAAGGTGGATTCTCACAAGAAGAGGTAGAAATTTTAGAACAAAAAGGCGCTGTTGTTGCAACGCTCGGTAAAAGAATTTTGCGAACAGAAACTGCGCCACTTGCTGCACTAGTTTCAATAATGCTTTTAACAGATAATATGTAAAAAAGGATTGGCTAAAAAGCCAATCCTTTTTGTTTTACATACAAGGAATAAGCAACATTGTATCTTTAGTTAATTCCTCACCGCTTATATCGTTTAGTTCTCCGATTTTCTCGGCAGATGTATTATATTTCAAAGCAATATCCCAAATTCTCTCGCCTGAATTACCGTAATAAACAATAAGTGAAGGCATATCATCAAAGTTTTTTTCGGCTTGTTCATCAATTTTCATATCAACAACAGCGTTAATGTTAAACTGTTTCGTAACAATGCCGTTTATATTCATTTCGCATTTAAAATCAACAGCGTTAGAGCTTGTTATATTATAAAAGCAATTTATCGGCGTAATGCTAATATCAAAATGGCAGTTTTCATAATTGTCGTTTGCAGAAATCTTTTCTTGGTAACTAACAACCTTTTCAAAATATTTGCAACTGCCATTTTCGTCCTCAAGCGAGATACAAACTGCAACATCACCACAAATGTATGTAACATCATTTTCGTTTTTAAAACTGCTATGCAAAGGAATTATTCTCATATCAATAATTTCAGCAATTTGCGAAGAAACGTTAATGCAATCACTAATAGTAATGTTATCATTAAGCGAACAAACAAATTTCTCGCAAGAAACTGTATCTCGCTCGAGGTTTGATTCATATTTAACACAGTAGCCATCTGTTACAACGCTCATATCAACTAAACTACTGGCAACAATCTGAATGTTAACCTTTGCGTCGGTGTTTATAGAGCGCATTTCACCTTCACTGTTAGTTAACGCTTTAAAATTAAAGCCGCAAATGTTACAAAAAGTTTTAACAATCGATTCGTCAGTAACGCCTTCAATATCTAAAACCTGACTAACAGTTACATTGTGCTTTAAATTTTCGTATCTCTCGTCAGTGCTTAAATAAAGAATGTCATAGCAAATCGTTAGTTTTACAATTGCTTTGTTTAGAATTGTTTTACATTCTTCAATTCTGCAATACGCATCGCTTTTCAATATATTTGAAACGCAACCCTTTGATTCATGAAGAATAATATCATCTGCAATGCTAATTTGCTTTTCTGTAAATCCAATTGTTTGTAATAGTTTTTCGTTTTGCTTTTTTAGAACAACAGATTCATCTTTGATATCACAAATATAGTTTTTTTCTTCGATTTTTGAAAGAGAAAGTAAAACGCTTATTGAACCGTGAACATCAATTTTTCTGCTATTTATTGCTCTGCAATTAACATATTCAGTTTTAACATCGTAATGCTTAATTGTTTCAAAATCAACAAGTCCAACATTAACAGATTTTGAGAGATTTATAGGAATTTGATATCCAAATAGTTTGTCGTCTTTTGTAACATATAAAACGCATATGTGAGAAGTAATATCTATTTGCGCAGCATCTGATAAAACAGATAAATTAGAAATTTCTGAATTAATGCTACATTTTAAAACACGTTCAATATCAGGGCAAAAGTCTGGCAATGTAAATTCAATATCAACAGGATATTCGTTGCGTTTGTTAAAAAAATTCTTATTTGTTATTATGTTTTTCTTAACCGTTTCTAAATTCATAAAAAAGAAACCTACCTTTCAAAAAATCTTTTTGTTAAAGTATATTGATTTGAAAAATAAAATATGCTTTAAGAGTCAAAAAATCATTATAAATAATTGACAAACCTTTATAAAAGTGCTAAAATTATGCTATAAATTTTTAAGGAGCTTTTAAAAATTATGCTTAATATTAAAATTGAAAAAACAAGTTCTCCAAAACAAAAACCTGCAATCGGTGAGCCGCTTGGCTTTGGTCATATTTTTACAGACCATATGTTTGTTATGAATTATCAAAAAGGTAAGGGCTGGTTTGACCCACGCATCGTGCCATTTTCTAATATATCACTTTCTCCTGCAGCAATGGTTTATCATTATGGTCAGGAAATGTTTGAGGGTATGAAAGCATATAGAGGCGAAGATGATGAGATTTATCTTTTCCGTCCTGAAATGAATGCAAAAAGAGCAAATTCATCTAACGAGCGTCTTGTTATTCCTGAAATTCCTGAAGATGATTTTGTCCAAGCAGTTAAAGAATTAGTCCACGTTGAAAAAGATTGGGTGCCAAAAGATGAGGGCACATCTCTTTACATTCGTCCTTTTGTTATTGCAACTGATGAGTTTTTAGGTGTTGCGCCATCTGAAACATATTTGTTTATGGTAATTTTAAGCCCAAGTGGCGCTTATTATGCAAATGGTCTTGAGCCGGTTGGTATTTGGATTGAAGATGAATATGTTAGAGCAGTAAAAGGTGGTATGGGTTACATCAAAACAGGTGGTAACTATGCTGCAAGTCTTATCGCTCAAGATAAAGCGCATAAAGAAGGTTTTTCACAAGTTTTGTGGCTTGATGGCGTTGAAAGAAAATATATCGAAGAAGTAGGCGCTATGAATATCTTTTTCAAAATAAATGGTAAAATTGTAACTCCAATGCTTACAGGTAGCATTTTGCCAGGTATTACTCGTAATTCAACAATAAAGCTTTGCAAACATTTCGGGTTCGAAGTAGAAGAACGCAGAATTTCTGTTGATGAATTAATGAGCGCCGCGAAAGATGGTACATTAGAAGAATGCTTCGGCACAGGTACAGCGGCAGTTATTTCACCTGTTGGTAAACTTCGTTGCGGCGATGATGTTATCGTTATTGGTGATAACAAAATCGGTGAATTATCACAAAAATTGTATGATACATTAACAGGTATTCAATATGGCAAATTAGAAGACCCATTTGGTTGGAGAGTAACAGTTTGCTAAAAGAGTTAAAAAGCGGCTGAAAAAACCAGTCGCTTTTGTTTATATAAGGAGAAAAATAATGAGAAAGTATCTTTTGCCAAAGGAAGGCAAGTTTTATAAGGCCAATCTTCATGCTCATGCAACCGGTTCTGATGGTGAGTTTACCCCTAAGCAGATGAAACAAGAATTTAAAAAGCGCGGATATTCGGTTTTGAGTATTACTGAACACGAGATTTTGAAAGATTACACACAGTTTTCTGATGATGATTTTGTTTTTATCAATGGTTATGAGTTATCAATAAGTGAAAACAAATCAGAGGATTGGACAGAAAATAAGTGCGCTCATCTTAATTTATATCAAGCAGATAAGCATAATGTAAAACAAGTGTGTTATAATCCTGAATCAATTTGGTTTGCAGGTGATGATGTTAAAAACTCTGTGCAGTATTATGGCGAAATTGCAAATAGAGAATACTCTGCAGAGTATATAAATAAGGTTAAAGTCGGATCGTAGCCATG
>JAZRPX010000080.1:0-13384 GCA_045649445.1 Acutalibacteraceae bacterium
AATTTTACATCATATCTTTTGATAAATCAAGGTGTTTTATGCGTTTTATCTAAATAAAGAGTTGAAATTTTATTAATTATAACAATATAAAATAGAAATTAAATATGTTAAAATACTATCGTAAAGGAGTGTTTTTATGAAAGTTTTATTAGTTGGTGGCACAGGAACAATAAGTAGCGCAATTACAGATTTGTTGCTTAAAAATAAAGATGTTGAACTTTATTTGCTTAATCGTGGGAATTCACCTGAAAAAGAAGGTGTTAATTCCATTGTTTGCGATATAAATGATGTGCAAAATGTTAAAGAAAAAATTAAAGATTTGTATTTTGATGCAGTTGCTGATTTCATTGCGTTTACGCCAGAGCATATCAAAAGAGATTATGAAATTTTTAAAGATAAATGCGCGCAGTATATCTTTATAAGTTCCGCTTCGGCTTATCAAAAGCCATTATTAAACCCTATTATCACAGAGGAAACACCGCTTGAAAATCCTTTTTGGCAGTATTCAGAAAACAAACGAATTTGCGAAGAAATATTGACGGATTATTATAAAACGCAAGGGTTCCCTGTTACTATTATTCGTCCGAGCCATACTTATGGAAACAAAAGCATTCCTGTTGCAGTTCACGGAAAAAACGGCTCTTATGCAGTTATAAAAAGAATGCTTGAAGGAAAAAGAGTTATTGTTCATGGTGATGGCGAATCTTTTTGGACGCTAACTCATAACACCGATTTTGCAACTGCTTTTGTTGGTATTTTAGCAAATCAAAAAGCAGTAGGTGAGATTTTTCATATAACAAGTGATGAAAGATTAACCTGGAATCAAATTTACAGAATCATTGCAAATATTTTAGGCGTTGAATTTAAGCCGTTTTATGTTTCGTCGCAAACATTAGCAAAACTAGGCGCACAGTATGATTTGTATGGTGGCCTTTTAGGTGATAAAGCGAGAAGCGTTATTTTTGATAATTCAAAAATAAAATCGTTTGTTCCTGAATTTGATGCAAAAACGCCGTTTTCTGTTGGCGCTAAAACAACTCTTGATTATGTTTTATCGCATAAAGAGTTGCAAAAAGAAGATGAAGAGTTTGATAATTGGTGCGATGAAATAATTGAAAAAATAGAATCTTTATAAAGCGAAAAGCCGACAGCTTACACTGTCGGCTTTTCTGAAATGGAGTATATAATGAAAAAACTTAAAAGAGGAATAGCTAAGTAATATAGATACTAAAGATAGGTTATTTTGCAGCTTTAGTATCTTTTTTAACAGCTACTTTTTTAGTAGCTGGTGTTGTAGCTTTCTTTGTTGCCTTTTTAGCAGGAGCTTTTTTAGTTTCCTTTTTAACTGGCTTTAAAGCTACAGCGAGATTTTTAACAATCTCTTCATTACCACCAAGAATTAAATCTTTAGCGATAGTACCTTTGGATAATTTAGCAATAGAAACAGCAGGAGCTAAAACTGTTGCTGTGTTATCATAGTAGTTGTATGGTTCAACTGAATAGTTGCCATCTTTATATTCAATATAGAAAGTGCCACCGCAATCTTCATCAGTCATAGTGAGTTGGATTGCAAAGAAGTCACTATTAAACTTTTTAACGTCCGCTTTAGAGAAAGCAGTTTTCAACGACTGGAATTTTTCTTCAAATGTCATAAATAACTCATCCCTTTTTGTATCGTTTGACTAAATTATACACTCAAATTTATGCAATGTCAACAATAAATTGCAAATTTTTAACTTTTCTATCATTTAGTATATTTTCATAAAATCAAAAACTGAAATTTGTGCAAAATAAACAAAACTAATTGCCGTTTATATATAAAAAGATGAATTTTATTTTTCTTTAAAATAATGCTTGAAAAATATTTGATAATACTTTATTATAGATATATAAATATATTTAGGAGGAAAACTAATGAAATTCGGACATTTTGACGATAAGGCAAAAGAATATGTTATTACACAGCCAAAAACTCCATATCCTTGGATTAACTATCTTGGCAACAAAGATTTCTTTGGCCTTATTTCTAATACATCGGGGGGATATTGTTTTTATAAAGATGCGCGTTTGTTAAGACTTACTCGTTATAGATATAACAATGTGCCAACTGATGATGGCGGTATTTATTTTTACATCAATGAAAACGGAAAGGTGTTTAACCCAGGTTGGAAACCTTGCAAAGCAGATTATGAAGAATATGAGTGTCGTCATGGTCTTGGTTATTCTGTTATTTCATCTAAAGTTAATGGATTAAAAGCAGAGCAAACAACCTTTGTGCCACTTGATACAACAGCAGCTATTTATCGCTTAAAATTCACAAATGAAACTGAAAGCGCTAAAGAGTTTAACGTTTTCTCTTTTGTTGAATTCTGCCTTTGGGATGCTAATGATGATACAACAAACTTCCAAAGAAACTTCTCAACAGGTGAAGTTGAAGTAATCGGCTCAACAATTTATCATAAAACAGAGTATAGAGAAAGAAGAAACCATTATGCAGTTTTCTCTTGTAATGAAGAGATTGATGGTTTTGATACTGATAGAGAAACATTTATCGGTCTTTATAACGGTTTTGATTGTCCTGATGCTGTTATGGAAAACAAATCAAGAAATTCTGTAGCTTCAGGTTGGTCACCAATCGGTTCACATTCTAAAAAAATCACTTTAGGCGCAGGCGAAACAAAAACTCTTATCTTTGTTCTTGGTTACTGCGAGAATCCTAAAGATGATAAATGGGAAGCTCAAGATATTATCAATAAAAAACCTGCTAATGAATTACTTGCTAAATTTAAAACAGATGAACAAGTAGAAGCTGCTTTGGCAGAACTTAAAGATTATTGGAATAATCTTTTGTCTACATATTCAGTAAAATCAAGCGATGAAAAACTTGATAGAATGGTTAACATCTGGAACCAATATCAATGTATGGTTACATTTAATATGTCGCGTTCTGCTTCTTATTTTGAGTCAGGTATCGGCAGAGGTATGGGCTTTAGAGATTCTTCTCAAGACCTTCTTGGCTTTATTCATCTTATTCCAGAGCGCGCAAGAGAGAGAATTCTTGATATCGCGGCAACTCAAATGGAAGATGGCTCTGCTTACCATCAATATCAACCTCTTACTAAAAAAGGTAATAATGATATCGGTAGTGGATTTAATGATGACCCACTCTGGCTTATCTTCGGTGTAGCGGCTTACATTAAGGAAACTGGCGATTGGTCAATTCTTGATGAGATGGTGCCATTTGATAACGATGAATCAAAGGCAGACACATTGTTAGTTCACTTACAGCGTTCATTCGAACACGTTACTAATAATTTAGGTCCACACAAATTGCCACTTATCGGCAGAGCTGACTGGAATGACTGTTTGAATCTTAACTGTTTCTCTGAAAATCCAGGTGAAAGCTTCCAAACATTCGGCCCATCAGAAGGCCCTGTTGCTGAATCTGTATTTATCGCAGGTATGTTTGTTGCAGTTGGCCCTGATTATATTAGAATGTGTGAGCAAAAAGGTCTTAAAGATAAAGCAGTAGAAGCGCAAAAAGCAATTGATGAAATGACCGAAGCAGTGCTTACTGCCGGTTGGGATGGCGAATGGTTCGTTCGTGCTTATGATGCTTATAGCAATAAAATCGGTTCAAAAGAGTGTGATGAAGGTAAAATCTTTATCGAGCCACAGGGCTTCTGCGTAATGGCAGGTATCGGTGTTGAAGATGGCAGAGCATTAAAAGCGTTAGAGTCTGTTGAAAAATACCTTGACACTAAATATGGTATCGTGCTTAATAGCCCTTCTTACACAAGATATCATATCGAACTTGGTGAGATTTCTTCTTACCCTCCTGGATATAAAGAAAATGGTGGTATCTTCTGTCATAACAACCCTTGGGTTTCAATCGCTGAAACAGTTGTTGGTAGAGGTAACAGAGCATTTGAAGTTTATAGAAAAACTTGCCCTGCTTATTTAGAAGAAATTTCAGAAATTCATAGAACAGAGCCATATGTTTATTCACAAATGATTGCTGGTTGTGACGCTAAAAATCATGGTGAAGCTAAAAACTCATGGCTTACAGGTACAGCTGCTTGGACATTCTATAATGTTTCAAGATTTATTCTTGGTATCAAACCTGATTATGATGGCCTTGTAGTTGACCCTTGCTTACCTGATGATATCACAGAATTTACAGTAACTCGTAAATTCAGAGGCGATACATTTAACATCACAGTTGATAACACCGCTAAAGCGCAAAAAGGTGTTGCAAAACTTGTTGTTGACGGTGAAGAAGTGCCATTTGGTCCTATCAAACCTGTTGGTGGCAAGGAAAGAGACGTAAAAGTTATCATGGGATAAAATAAAAAATAAAAGCTCGATTGCAAATGCAATCGAGCTTTTTTTATTATCAACTAATCTAATACATAAATTTCAACTGAACGTCTGCCAAATTGAACGCAATCACTTTCAGACCAGAAGAAAAGGTCTGCAACAGTGTTACCCCAAGCAACAAATCCACCGGTATCTTCAGCTGAAGCATAACCATAAGTGTAGTTACCATCAGATGAACGAATGTAAAGTTTTGTTCCATAAGGAATTTGTTTTGGGTTTACTGCGATATAACCAGGTTTAACTCTTTTACCTGTAGCAGTGTGAGTTCCACAAGAATAAGCAGATGCTACACCTGTAATTTTCTTTTTGTATTTTACAGGAACACCATTTTTATCAAGTTGGAAGTCTTTTGAAGGTTTAAGTTCTGAAATAGTTTTAAGACTACTATATTTAATAGTTTTGCTCTTAATCTTTTTGTAGCTTAAACTTTTAATCTCTTCACTTGCTTTTTCACCGTTAACATATTTGATTTCAACAGTTTTGTTAACGAGAACTCTATCATCCTTTGAAAGTTTCTTTGTTGATTCATCAGGATATTGTTTTTTAAACTTTTTATATGAAAGCTTTTGAGTAATGCTTTTTACTCTGTATTTAACCTTATCAATAGTAATAGTCATACCATCATAAGTGTCATCAGAGAGTTTAACATTCATCTCATCGTTTTTGCCTAATACTGTTTTAGAAGCGTTAAGAGCTTTTCTAACAGTATCTTCTTTCATATAAATAACTTGAGGTTTACCATCGTATTTAATAATTGTAACTTCATACAAACCGTCATTGTTTTTATCGTTATCAATTGTTGATTTGCTTGTTGATGCTACTGTTGTAGCAGGAGTGTCGCCTTCTGATAAAGCCAAAACATTGCTTGTAGGGAAGTTCAATTTTGATGTAGATACGCCGATGCTTGTAACAGTAATAATTGTTGCAAGAACAACGCATAATTTTCTATTGAATTTGAAAGTTGATAATTTGTTTTCTGTTTCTTTTGCAATCTTTGCAAAAATGTTTCTTACCATAAAATCTCCTTAAGTGTATTTGTCTTGCGCGCCATATATAATGTGTGCTTTCAAGACATATTTTTTCACTCCGATAGAGATTATATGCGATTCGTTGTAGAAAGTCAACCAATGAAGGTGTCTGCATTTGTGCATCTTGCACAAATGCAGATTGTTGAAAAAGTTACAAATGGCTACAAAAAGGTTACAAACTGTAACTTTTGGCTTTAAAAATAATTCAATTTCGTAATTTTTAAAAAAATTTTGTGCAACACAACAAAATTGTGTGAAAAAATTACCCAAATTCAAAAAACCCTTTATTTTAAAGGTTTTTTGAGGATTGTTTTTTGAAAAACAAACAAAAAATGATATGTTTTTGGCTTGTTTAGTTTACATAAATAATACTGTTATGTAAACTAAATGTCAAAAAATGTCAAAAAACGCCCCAAAAAATGTAAAACAAGGTAGAATTAAGGCGTTTTGCTTGTTGAAGAATTTGGAATAAATATAAAACTTGCAATTTTAAAATAAATAATGTATTATATTTACTATATTATTAGCTCTCGCAGATAATATATATAATAATGTAGTTTTTTTGAAGAGTTTAGATTGAATTCTGAACTTATTTTAATATGAAGGGAAAAATGATTAATGGCTAAAAAAACAGCTCCACAGATTTCTGAAATGCTGAAAAATGAATTGTCAACTCAATTCAAAATTCAACCACAAGATGCAACTGATAAGCAAATTTATAATGCAACTGTCAGCATTTTAAACGAGATGCTCAAAGAAGAGCAATTGAAATTTTCAAAGAAAACAACTCAATCAGGTAAAAAACAGGTTTGTTATTTATGTATGGAATTCCTTATGGGACGTTCGCTTAAAAATACATTATATAATTTAGGGCTTACCTCTGCGTTTGAAAAAGCTTATAAAGAGTTAGACGTTAAAATTGATAATATTTATGAGCAAGAGCCAGATGCAGGTCTTGGTAATGGTGGTTTAGGCCGTCTTGCTGCTTGTTTTTTAGATGGCCTTGCATCACAAGGCATTCCAGCATACGGTTATTCTATTCTTTATGAATATGGTATCTTCCGTCAACGCCTTGTTGATGGTTGGCAAACTGAAATGCCTGATTTTTGGCTTAATGGCGGTAAAGTATGGCTTAATGAGTGTCCTGAAGATGCCGTTGAAGTTAAATTTGATGGTTGGATTGAAGAAAATTGGGATGGTCCATATCATCAAGTTAAGCATAATGATGCTATTACTGTTTTGGCAGTTCCTTATGACCTTATGGTTGCAGGTTATAAAGGAAAAGGCGTTTCTGTATTAAGATTATGGTCTGCAAAAGCACAGGGCTTTAATATGCAACTTTTCAATGAGGGCGATTATCTTCGCGCTATGGAGCAAAATGCTATGGCAGAAGTTATTTCAAAAGTTCTCTACCCTGCTGATAACCATGTAGAGGGTAAATCACTTCGTCTTAAACAACAATATTTCCTTGTGTCTGCTTCAATTCAAGATATTATTCAGCGTCATCTTAAAGAGTATGGCGATTTGAGTACATTGCCTGAAAAGGTTGCTATTCATATTAATGATACTCACCCAGCGCTTTGTATTCCTGAACTTATGAGAATTATGCTTGATGAATGTGGTTTAACTTGGGACCACGCTTGGTCTATCGTTCAACGCACAGTTGCTTATACAAATCATACTGTTATGAGAGAAGCGCTTGAATGTTGGCCTGTTGATTTGTTCAGACAAAGATTGCCAAGAATTTATCAAATCGTTGAAGAGATTGACAATCGTTCTCGTAGAGAAATTTGGCTTAAAACTGAAGATGTTGATTATGTTGAGAGAACTGCTGTTATTTCAGGCGGTCTTATTAGAATGGCTAATCTTTCAATCATCGGTGGCCATTCTGTAAACGGTGTTGCAGAACTTCATAGTGAAATCTTGAAAGACACAGTTTTCAATGATTATTATCGTCTTTACCCTGAAAGATTTACTAATGTTACAAATGGTATTGCTCATAGAAGATGGCTTTGTCAATCAAACCCAGGTCTTACAAAACTTTTAGATAGCACAATTGGTGATGGTTATAAAGCAAATGCATCTAAATTAGCGGCGTTTGAAGAATATAAAAATGATTCTGCAGTTAGAGAGCAACTTGAGAAAATTAAATATGAAAATAAAGTTCGTCTTTCTAATATGGTTAAGCAAACTCAAGGTATTGACCTTGACCCTAACACTGTTTTCGACGTTCAAGCAAAACGTTTGCATGAGTATAAACGTCAACATATGAATGCGCTTCATATTATTTCTGATTATCTTGCAATTAAAGCAAATCCAAATGGTAACTTTACACCAAAAACATATCTTTTTGCAGCAAAAGCGGCTCCTGGCTACTTCCTTGCAAAAGATATTATTAAAATGATAAATAATATTGCAGATATGATTGATAAAGACCCTGACGTTAAGGGTAGACTTAAAGTTGCATATTTAGAAGATTATCGTGTAACTTTAGCAGAAACCTTAATGCCTGCGGCTGACCTTTCAGAACAAATTTCATTAGCAGGTACAGAAGCTTCTGGTACTGGTAATATGAAATTGATGATAAATGGCGCTATAACTATTGGTACAGAAGATGGTGCTAATGTTGAAATGCACAGAGCAGTTGGTGATGATAATATTATCATCTTTGGTATGTCGTCTGAAGAAGCTGCAGCATTGAAATCACATTATAATCCACAAGCAATTTATCAAAACAATAATAATGTAAGAAATGTTATTGATTTATTAAAAAATCCACATTACGGAATTGAATCTCCAACGGTTGTTTCTTCACTTGTTAATGCAGACCCTTATATGGTGCTTGCTGATTTTGATGCATATTGTGATGCTCATAGAAAAGCAGATGCGCTTTATGCAGATAAAGAAACTTGGGGTAAAATGATGGTTACAAATATCGCAAAAGCAGGTATTTTTGCATCAGACCGTTCAATTATGGATTATGCTAAAGGAATTTGGCATACAAAATAGTTAAAATTTAAAACGGCGAGGAAAACTCGCCGTTTTTGAAATTGAAGGAGAATTTATGTTTTATTCATCAAGACATAAAGAATATAAATCAGTTTTTGGCGCAATAAAAACAAATCAAGAGATAACATATAGAGTTTTTGCGCCTTTTGCAACCCGTGTTCAAATGCTTATTAGAAAAGGTGAAAACACTCCTTTTGAGTATTATGATATGCAATGCAATGGCGACGGTTGGTTTTACAATAAAACTTCATATTATGATGTAGGCGTTTATTTTTATCATTTTGAAATTTATTACGACCGTCATAAAACAAGTATTTATCGTGGCGAAGATTTGTGTGATACAAGTGTAGGGCGCGCAGATTGGCAACAAACTGTTTATTCTAGTGAATTTAAAACTCCTGATTGGGCAAAACAGGGTGTTATATATCAAATTTTTCCTGATAGATTTTATAAGGGCGAAATTGAATATAAAAAAGTTTTTCCTGAGCGTGTTAATGCTAATTGGGAAGATGAGCCACTTTGGGCAATGGGCAGTGTTGGAAGAGTTATAAATAACGACTATTTTGGTGGTAATTTTAATGGTATAAAAGAAAAATTGCCTTATTTAAAAGAGTTGGGTGTTAGTATTATATACCTTAATCCAATTTTTGAAGCTCATTCAAATCATAGATATAACACAGCCGATTATATGGTTGCAGACCCACTTTTAGGCACGAACGAAGAATTTAGCTCTCTTTGTAAAGATGCAAAAAAACAAGGTATTAAAATAATTCTTGATGGCGTTTTCTCGCATACAGGGTCTGATAGTATTTATTTCAATCGTGAGGGCAGATATGATAGCGTTGGCGCTTATCAATCGGTTGATTCGCCATATTATAGTTGGTTTAAATTTGAAAATCATCCAAATAAATACCTTTCTTGGTGGGGCTTTGAAACCTTGCCTGAAGTTATTGAAACAGATGAAAAATTTGTTCAGTTTATAACGGGTGAAGGTGGCGTTATTGATTATTGGATGGGGCTTGGCGCGTCAGGATTTCGTCTTGATGTTGCTGATGAATTGCCTGATTGCTTTATAAAACAAATTCGCACCGCTGTTAAAAGAAATGGTGGTATGCTTTATGGTGAAGTTTGGGAAGATGCGTCTAATAAAGTATCCTATGGCGAACAAAGGGCTTTTCTTTATGGTGATGAGCTTGATTCTGTAATGAACTATCCTTTTATGAATTTTATAATTCCTTTTGTAAAAGGTGGTAGTGGCGTTAGTTTTATGCAATCTGTTTTAAGTATTTGCGAAAACTATCCTAAACAAGCGCTTGATAGTTTGATGAATTTGTTGTCAACCCATGATACAGAAAGAATTTTGACCGTTTTAACAGGTGAGCCGGCGTTAAATCGTGGCAGAGATTGGCAAGCGGGCAAAAAAATGAGCGAAGAAGAAAAACAACTAGGCGCAAAACTTTTGAAATTGGCATCTACTTTGCTTTACACCTTGCCAGGTGTACCTTGTATATATTATGGTGATGAAATTTTAACCGAAGGTTATCGTGACCCGTTTAATCGTAAGAGTTTTGATTGGTCAAGAGCAAATAGTCAAAACGAAATGCTTTCCTGGTATAAAACATTAGGAAAAATCAGAAATGCTTGTCCTGCTTGCGTTGGTGGTGAGTTTTTGCCTGTTCAATGGGAAAAAGAATTCGTTTCTTTTCTTCGAGTTTGCGAAGAAGGCGAAATTTTCGTTGTTGTTAACCCATCAGAAAATGTTCAAGATATATGGCTTTTACCTGGTTGGAAAGATGATGTTACTATTATCGGAAATGAAAACGAAAATGGCATTTTAAAGGTAGCGCCAAAATCTGTTGCAATTATGGGCAGAGGCGATTGGGTTAAAAAATTAAAATAATTAGTATTAAATCAAAAACATAAGCCAAAAATAATTTTGGTGGTGTTTTTGTGAGCGTAATAAAACTTGAAAATATTTGTAAAACATATAATAACGGAAAACTTTCTGTTCCTGCGTTAAAAGGTATAAATTTAAGTGTAGAAAACGGTGAGTTTTTAAGTATCGTTGGCGCTTCGGGTAGTGGCAAATCAACGCTTATGAATATAATAGGTTGTCTTGATGTTGCCGATAGTGGAAATTATTATTTACTGTCTAAAAACGTTGCAAAATTAAAAGAAAAAGAGTTAAGTCATATAAGAAGAGAGAATATTGGATTTGTTTTTCAAAAATTCAATCTTATTTCAACACTTAATGCTTTTGAAAATGTAGCATTGCCGTTGATGTATGCAAATCTGGAAGCGAAACAAAGAGAAAAAAGAGTTAAACAAGCGCTTGAATCAGTTGGTCTTATTGATAGAATGTATCATAAACCGAGTGAATTATCAGGTGGTCAGCAACAACGTGTTGCGATAGCAAGAGCAATAGTAACAAATCCGCAGATTTTACTTGCCGATGAGCCAACAGGCAATCTTGATTCTGCTTCATCAAAGCAGATAATGAATCTTTTGAAAAGTCTTAATAGTAATGGTGTTAGCATTGTGCTTATAACACACGACGAAAAAACCGCTTCTTTTGCTTCGAGAAAAGTCGCGGTTATGGACGGAAAAATTATTTAATTATTTATTATAAACCTCTTTTAACAAAGGAATCGAAGAAGATGCACCCTGGCGTGAAACTGTAATTGCCGATGCTTTTGAAGCAATATCTAATGAAAGCCACACATCATTCTTTTCAATTAAAGTGGCTAAAAAATAGCCTGTAAATGTATCGCCTGCGGCGGTTGTATCTACCGCAGTGGCTTCATAAATCGGTTGTTTGATATATGTGTCGGCATTTTTAAAAACGCTTCCATCTTTACCGAGCGTTAGAATTAAATTGCTATTTGGAAATTGTTTTACAAATTCATCGGCGCATTTTTCAGGGTTGCTACTGCCAAAAAGTGCTTTGCCTTCAATTTCATTGCAGAAAAACCATTTGACAAAGTGTAACGGTAACTCTTTGATATCATCTTGATACGGTGATGGGTTGAATGCAATCTGCATTTTTTTGTCATGGGCAATTTCAAATATAATATCAAGACAATTTGTTTCGTTTTGAAGCAGCAAAACATCATTTTCTTGTGCATCAAAAAGAAAGTTTTCTATATACGCTTTGTCAAAAGAATGATTGGTTCCCGGATAAAGCAGAATACAATTCTGCCCGTGTTTGTCAACCTGAATAATTGTATGACCGCAACTGCCGTTTTTCTTTTCAATTCTGCTTGTGTCAACACCGGATTCTGACAAGACATTTAACAACATTCCACCGTTATCACCAATCATTGCGCCGTGAATAACCTTTGCACCTGCTCTTGCTAAAGCCACAGACTGATTAAGTCCTTTTCCGCCAGGGAAAATCTGCATATTTTTTGATGATAAAGTTTCTCCGGCGGCAACAAAATGCTCCACGCTATAAACATAATCAATATTTAATGAACCAAGGTTATATATTTTCATTTTACTCACCTAACTCTTTAAATAAATCATCAAACAGGGCATCTCTGTTGATTTGATACACATACTTAATGAAATGTCGGTTTTCGTTAAAAGCATAGTGTTTATCATATTCCGGAATAGGACTTGCAATCAATTTGTCTTTCATAAATTTATTGTCAGCGTTTAAAAGCCAAGCAACTGCAGTGACGTCCCAGATTACTCTTGTCCAAGGTTTGCCTTTCGCATAAGATTCTGCTTCTGAAACAGTGTTTTCGTATAGATAATCACATAACTCGTTTTTGCCTTTAAGCCAATATTGTAATTCATATTTTGATGTTGAGAAATGGTCAACAATACCACCGCAAGGCAGTTGTACTAAAGGAACACCGCAACCAAAAACAACCCTTGCCGCGGCAATATCTTGTTTCATATTAAATTCAGAAGCGGCAAACGGCATATGGGTTGCATGACCACCCAGCCAGATTACAACACAGTTTTCTATCATTTTAGGATTTTTAAGTATTGCAGATGCAACATTTGTTATTGCGCCAATTGCAACTATATAAAGAGGATTTTCGGCAGAATACTTGTTTGCGAGATTTGCCATAAAATCAGCCGCATGAGATTCTATCGGTGTTGTTTCATTTGGCAAATAGTTTTCAGAACCTTTGAAAGTTATGCTTTTAAATTCTTCTTTTTCTAAAAGATTTAAAAGCTTTAAAATTTCATCATAACTCTTGTTCATTCCGTCTTTCGCACTAACAGATTTACCGTTTAAAAATGGTGCAGCGCAGATGCCTTTGATGTTGAATTTCTGTGTTTTGCGAATCATATAACTTATTGCAAATTGGTCATCGATTTCATTGTATGCATCGGTATCAAGCACTACATCGATTTTGCCCTTTGGTACGGTTAAATTTTTAAAATATTGTTGGCTTGTCATAACAATCATCTCCAGTTTTTAAATTATATAATCGGCTTTGATTATATAATAACACAATTTATTTTTTATATCAATTAGTTTTCTTGAAAAATGACAAGTTATATGTTATAATCTAAAATCAGTAAAAATGTTTAAAAGAAGGAAAAAACAATGGAATTATTAAACGGCAGACCGATAGACATAAGTGGCAGATGTGAAGAAGAAATTGCAACTTATGACAAGTTAGAGCAGTTGAATGTAGAGTTTTTTAGAGTTGACCATGAGGCAGCCGAAACAATGGAAGCGTGTGAAAAAATAGATACAGTTTTAGGCGTTAAAATGTGTAAAAATTTATTTTTATGCAATCGCCAAAAAACGAATTTTTATCTGCTGATGATGCCGGGAGACAAACCATTTAAAACAAAGGAATTATCATCTCAGATTCAAAGTGCAAGACTTTCTTTTGCTTCGGCAGAGGATATGGAAAAATATCTGGATATTCTTCCGGGAGCGGTGAGTGTGATGGGACTTATGAATGATCATGAAAATCAGGTGCAGCTTTTGGTGGATG
>JAZRPX010000081.1:0-1649 GCA_045649445.1 Acutalibacteraceae bacterium
GTAAAGTCTGTGCCTTCTGTATAATATTCATCTGACTGATACTTAACATCTACAAAATTATCTTCAGGCAAAGCAAATGTTAAATCATTTCTATATACAATATCATAAGGCGCTATAAGAGTACCGAGTTCAACTGTAAAACCATCTGCGCGCAAATCAGCAATTTTTTGCTTATCAACCTCTGTGTAAAAACGCAAACCAGTTTGATCATTAAGACGGATTGATGCGCCAGGGAGCGTTGTCATATCAATAGATATACCTGTTCCTATTGCAGGAATAATGTCTGTTTTAAATTTCTCGCCACAGAATTTACAAGTATGCTCTGTATAGCCATCATTTATGAGCGTTGGTGGCACAGTTACATCAAGCGAAGGAATAGCAACACAAGAAGTCAATGCTGCAACAACATCTGCTTTATAAGTATCGCCACAAAGACTACAAATATATTCTGTATAACCTTTTTCTTTACAAGTAGGCGCTACAACTTTATCAGAACCTGCTTTTGCAATATGCTTGCCTGTTGCTGGGGTGAAATCTGCTTTAAAGATTTTGCTACAAATAGAACAACTATATTCAGTATAACCCTCTTTACCACAAGTTGGCGCTACAACATTCTTATCTGCGCTCATATTCGGAATATGCTCATGCTCTTCAACAGTAACTTTTCTGAGTGTGATATCTTTGTCTGTTTGTATTAACTCATCACTGCCGTACTTGTTACCTTCTTCATCAACATAATATAAGAAGCTTTCTTCATATTGATAAGGGGTGAAATAGTCACCATCAATGGTGAAATATTTAACATCATCAAGGGTTACAATATATTCGCCTGCTTTAATAGTTCTAGTATGATTAAAACCACAACCACGACATCTATAAGTTACGCTTCCCTCGGTTGTTTCGGTTGGCGCAGTAAAACCAGTGCTATAAATATCGTGGGTTCCTAAATGTTCAGTATATCCAATATTTTCTGTACCACAAGTTTTACAAGTATAATAGAAACCACTACCACCTGTACAACCTTTATCAAATGGAACTTTTGTGCTTTCATCTATTACATGACCTTTACAAGTGTAAGCACCAGAAATATCTGTACCAGCACCTTTTTGATAATAATAATCACAATCTAAGCAAGAACATTTGTAATATTGCATAGTTGTGCAAGTGTTTTCACCTAAAAGTTCATAACTGATATTATGACCTTTGATTGGCGCTGTTTCAACTTCTTCTAAAACTTTGCCACATTCCATACAGCTATATGTTGTAATCTCGCTATAATAACAATCTGCCACACGAGTTACAACACCATCATTAGAAATATGACCTTTTGGCTTTTCACCCTCTTCTTTATAGCAATACATACAAGCAGTTGCTTGTGTACAATTTCCATAATTATATGAATGGTCACAAGTCATTGTGAAATTGCCAGACATATCAAACGTAGGTGAATAAATATCGCCATGTTCGTCATACATAACATTGCAATCAGCAATGCTTACATTCCAAGCATTTTCTTCATAATTTGAAAGTGCGCCTAAATTGTTAAATTGAGTGTTTGCAAGCTTAATATTAGCATTTGAAAGTGCGCTTTCAGATGTAAACAAATATTTAGCATCATTAACAACGCAATTATTAAATTGTAATTTTCT
>JAZRPX010000082.1:0-6477 GCA_045649445.1 Acutalibacteraceae bacterium
GCATTCAAGTAAATCTCTCTGGATTCGTTTGTCTAATTGCTCATAAGTAAGTGCAGGTTTAAAATCAATATGAATTTTATATCTACCCTTTTCCATATTACGCATATGCGCAGAAGCCGATAAAATCATAGGGCCTGAAAGTCCAAAATGGGTGAAAAGCATTTCGCCAAAATCGGTATAAACTGTTTTATTCAACTTTGTATCTTCAACTGAAATTGACACATTTTTAAGCGATAATCCTTGACATTCACTTGCTGCGCCTTCGCTTACATTAAGTGGTACTAACGAAGCAATTGGACTTACAACTTTATGCCCTAATTGTTTCGCAAGAGCATAGCCATCACCTGTTGAGCCGGTTTTTGGATAAGACATACCACCTGTTGCAACTACGGCAAAATCACACTCTATTTTTTCACCATTTTCTAAACAAACAGCGTTTATTTTATTATCACTAGTTTCAAACTCGCTTACCCTTGCATTTATAATTTCAACACCTGATTTTAAAACAAAATTATAAAGGCAATCAACAACATCTATAGATTTGTCTGACTCAGGAAAAACTCTGTTTCCACGCTCAACCTTTATCGGCACACCATTATCTTCAAAAAACGCAACTGTGTCATAAGCATCAAACTGCGAAAAAGCGCTATACATAAATTTATTGTTTTTTGTAAGTGACGAAATCAGCTCATTTTTATCAGACATATTTGTAATATTACATCTGCCTTTGCCTGTTATAAGCAGTTTTCTTCCCACTTTTTCGTTTCTCTCAATAAGCGCAACAGAATTACCTGTTTTTGCGATATTACCAGCGCAAAAAAGCCCTGCAGGGCCTGCGCCTATTACAACAACATCATATTTTTTCACTTATCTTCCCCTGAATTTTTAAGTTTCATCATTCTTCTAAATTTTTCTCTATATGCAACTAAATAAAGAGTTATTACTTTTGTTAACGCTATATCATAAAGCACAAACATAATTTCAAGCGCTACAGCTAAACCGATTATATAATAAATGCCAAGCCCCATTGTATCAAGCGGAATTCCTAATAAAACCGTTGCTAATACAAGTATCAAAGCAAACGATATGCTAAACAATAAAACTTTAACAACCCACTGCGCTATTTTTGACTTAATTCGTTCGATATACGCCTTAATCAGCGGATAATAACCAAAGAATAATATGTAACACAAAGCCGCTTCTTTTTCACATATTAAAAACGACAAAACGCTTACCGTGATAAACACGGTAAACGCATTTTTTATACTAAACTCAAGATAGATTATAACAAGCAAAGCACCTGCTAGAGCTGGTACTGCATAAGTCAACACACCAATATGAGCCAAAAGCATTACAACAACAGAAAGAGCCGCAAAAAGGCCACAAACTGATATTATTTCAGTTGTTTGAGCAGTTTTTTGTTTCAAAAAATCCACCTTCTAAAATAAAATTAGCAACATCTAATAAGGTCGCCACCCATACATTCACAACAGCAATCAGCACATATAAGGCCTTGACATAAATCACAAGCAGAGCAATCTCCACCACTGCTACCTGTATTATAGCCACCTGTGAATTGACCCCTTCTTTGCATACTAATGCGATTAAATGTATCACGATATTCGGCATTTGAAGGATCCATTCTACAAGCATTTGAATAAGATGTATAAGCATCATCATACCAACCACGACGATACAAAACAGAACCATTTAAAAAATACCATTCTGCGTTGCGTTTTGAAATATCAACGCCATCTAGAATTTCTTGCGCTTCTTCAAGACGATTTTGATTTAAAAATCTGCGTACATCTGCATAAACGCCTGTTTCGTTATACTGTTGATTAGCATAACCACCGTTAGCGCCTCTTGAGCGTTTTTTAGCAATAATCGCATCATATGCTTCGTTGATTTCTTTCATTTTTGCTTCTGCTAAATCTGAAAGAGGATTATCAACATAGTTATCAGGATGATACTTTCTTGCAAGTTCTTTATAAGCCGCTTTTATTTCTTCTTCGGTTGCATTTTTATCAACGCCTAAAACTTCATAAGGATTTGTCATTTATTTTTTCTCCTTGCTTTCAATTCTTTTTAATTCTTCAGGTAAACCTTGATAAATTATATTAGAAAGAATTGATTTATATCTTTTAAATTCTAACAACTCAAACGAGTTTGCCATTTCAACATTACAATTATTTATTAAGCCCTTTGCATCTTCGCTTTTGCGATTTTTAAAAGGATTATATGAGCCACGCTTAATATCATCTTCTAAATCATCAAAAGCATCTATTAAATAAACCCATTTCCCCGCTAAATAACCAATACTTGATAGCACTCTTTTTGTGTTTTCATTCGTTTCACCAAAAGAGAAAACAAATTCAAGCATTTTTGCAGTTGGCTCTGCCGATTTATCAATACTATTTGTATTTTCTTTTTCAACACGCTCTTGTGCTTTCATTAAATCAGCAATTTTGCTATCAATCTCACTATACTTTTTCTTGGCCTTTTTAAGATAATGTTTAAATATCGGCAAAATAGCGCCACTTCTCAGTTTACCTTTTAGCCCATTATCACAAATATCATCAAGCAACTTGTAATAAAACATTATCACAAGACAAGCGGCTGAAAATTCTAATGCTTCTGACTGTTTTTCAAGCCGCATACATTTTTTTAAAGGGTTAAACGGACAACGCATTTTACTGTAACCACAACACTCTTCTAAAAGCCCTAATTTTAGCATTGCTAAAAATACAAAGTCATAAGAAAGAATGAACTTTGCGAAAACACCATAATCTTTGCCTAACTGTCTGCAAAGAGAACAGTAAACTGCCTTATAAGTATCATATTCGGCTAATTTTAATTCAGGTTTATATGCTTTTACATATCCAAACATGATACCACCCCTTTTAAAAAAAGTATAACATATTTAATATATCATATTTTTAACAACTTGTAAACAATTTAAAGCAGTTTTTTTAGATATTTACCTGTATGTGACTGCTCGCAATCAACAATTTTTTCAGGTGTTCCTTCAACAACAACCATACCACCTTCATCGCCACCTTCAGGACCCATATCAATAATATGGTCAGCACACTTGATAACATCAAGGTTATGCTCAATAACAACAATGGTATTACCTGTATCAACTAATGATTGCAAAACTTCAACTAACTTGTGAACATCGGCAGTGTGAAGACCGGTTGTTGGCTCATCAAGAACATATAAAGTTTTGCCGGTTGAACGCTTTGAAAGCTCGGTTGAAAGTTTTACCCTTTGTGCTTCACCGCCCGAAAGAGTTGTTGCAGGTTGACCGATTTTGATATAACCCAAGCCAACATCATACAAGGTTTGAAGTTTGCGTTTGATTTTTGGAATATGTTCAAAGAACTGCAAACCTTCTTCAACTGTCATTTCCAAAACATCATAAATGCTTTTGCCTTTATATTTAACTTCAAGTGTTTCACGATTATATCTTGCGCCTTTACAAACTTCACAAGGCACATAAATATCAGGTAAAAAGTGCATTTCAATCTTTAAAATACCATCGCCCTCGCACGCTTCACATCTTCCGCCTTTAACATTGAAAGAAAATCTACCTTGCGAATAATTACGCATTTTTGCTTCTTTTGTTTCAGCGAAAAGCGCACGAATATCAGTAAACACGCCTGTATAAGTTGCAGGGTTTGACCTTGGTGTTCTGCCGATTGGAGATTGGTCGATATTGATGATTTTATCAATATTTTCAAGCCCCTCAATTTTCTTATGTTCACCTGGTTTTGCCTTTGCTTTATACAGTGTTTTTGCGATTGATTTATATAAAACTTCATTGATAAGCGAAGATTTACCAGAACCTGAAACACCGGTTACTGCAACGAATTTACCCAAAGGAATTTTAACATTTATATTTTTAAGGTTATTTTGTTTTGCGCCGACAATTTTAATAAATTTGCCATTGCCTTTTCTTCTTGCTTTTGGAACAGGGATTACTCTTCTGCCTGAAAGATAATCACCTGTTATATTGCCTTTTTTGTTGATAAGTTCTTCAGGCGTTCCACAAAATACAACTTCGCCACCGTTTATACCTGCGCCAGGGCCTATATCAACGATATAATCTGCTTCACGCATTGTATCTTCATCATGCTCAACAACAATCAATGTGTTTCCTAAATCGCGAAGGCGTTTGAGTGTTGCTAACAATTTATCATTATCTCTTTGATGAAGACCGATACTTGGCTCATCAAGAATATACAACACGCCCATAAGAGAAGAGCCGATTTGTGTTGCAAGACGAATTCTTTGCGCCTCGCCTCCTGAAAGAGTTCCACTAGAACGAGAAAGAGTTAGATAATGAAGGCCAACGCTATTTAAAAAGCCCAAACGCTCTTTAATCTCTTTTAATATGCCTTCACCAATCATTTTTTCTCTGCCTGAAAGTTCTAAATTTTCAATAAGTTTTAAATGGTCTTTTACAGACATATCGCAAAGTTCCATTATATTTTTACCACCAACTGTAACTGCAAGTGCTTGTGGTGACAAACGCTTACCATTACATTCAGGGCAAGGAACCTCTGTCATATAATTTTCGATATCAACTTTTGCATAATCACTGCCCGATTCGTTATAACGGCGTTCAAGCGAATTGCAAACGCCTTCAAAATCAGCGTAATAAGTGCCAGAACCATAAGCGAACTTTCTATCAAGACGAATTCTTTCGCCATTAGTACCATAAAGCAAAACTTGTTTTGCCTTTTCTGACAAATCGCAAAACGGAGTGTCAAGAGAAAATCCATAATGTTTTGCAAGAGCTGTATAATACATTCTTGCAATAGAATTTTCAGTTACATTACCCCAACCTGCGCCTTTGATTGCACCTTGATTGATTGATAATTCAGGTTCAGGCACTAAAAGTTCAGGGTCTATCTTTTTAAACATTCCAAGACCTGTGCATTTAGGACAAGCGCCAAACGGATTGTTAAACGAGAACATTCTTGGCGCTAATTCATCAAAACTTGCGCCATGCTCAGGACAAGCATAATTTTGAGAGAAAAGCAATTCTTCTTTATCAACAACATCAACTACTACCAATCCTTCTGCGATTTTAGAAGCAGTTTCAATAGAATCAGCAAGACGCGATTTAATGCTATCAGAAATTTTTAATCTATCAACAACGATTTCAATGCTATGCTTTTTATTTTTCTCAAGTTCAATTTTTTCGGCTAAATCATAGATGTTTCCATCAACTCGAACTCTAACATAACCACTCTTTTTAGCGCTTTCAAGCTTGTCTTTATGCTCGCCTTTTCTGCCTCTTACAATCGGCGCTAAAATTTGAATTTTTTCACCTTCAGGCAATGACAAAACCTTATCAACAATCTGGTCAACCGTTGTTTGCTTGATTTCTTTGCCACAAACAGGACAATGAGGTACGCCAATGCGCGCATACAACAAACGCAAATAGTCATATATTTCAGTTACTGTACCAACAGTTGAACGAGGGTTTTTTGATGTTGTTTTTTGGTCGATAGAAATTGCAGGAGAAAGCCCATCAATGCTATCAACATCTGGCTTTTCCATTTGACCTAAAAACATTCTTGCATAAGAAGAGAGAGATTCAACATATCTACGCTGACCTTCTGCATACAAAGTATCAAAAGCAAGCGAAGATTTACCTGAACCCGAAAGGCCTGTAAACACAACCAATTTATCTCTTGGAATAGTTACATTGATATCTTTTAAATTATTCTCTCTTGCGCCTTTTATTTCAATGTTTTCTCTCATAAGTAATCCTTTTGAACAAATAAAATTTTATCTATATAGAATATATTTTACTATAAAAAATCAAATATGTAAAGTAAAAAGAACAGACAAATTTGCCTGTTCTTTAAAATTATTTTTCGATTGTAGGATAAAGTTGAATTGTATTACCACCATCAACTACCAATTCTGCACCAGTCGTATTTCGAGCGCACGCCGCAAAATAATACACTGCATCTGCAATATCGCTACCAACTGCAACGTCGCCGATTGGTGTAAATCTTGATGGTACTGATTTATAAAACTCAGGATTTTTCTCCCACCTGTCTGTTTTAATCATACCAGGAAGCACTGCATTAACACGAATGTTGTATTTACCTAAATCAAGCGCTAATCCACGCATCAGTCCAAGTTGACCACCTTTTGAAGCAACGTAGGCAACTCTATCAGGAATGGCTCTGTAGGCAGTGTTTGAATTAACAAAAACAATATTTCCCCCACCGTTATCTTTCATTCGTTTTGCTGCATGTTCGCAAAGGCAAAAATTCCAAGAAACATTGGTATTCATTACCTTTAAAAAGTCAGATAAAGGATTTTCAAAAACTTTCATATTTAGCCCTTGGTCTGCAGCGTTTAAAACAAGAGTTTCTACAAAAACACCTTTGCTATCAAGCGTTTCAAACATTTTTTCAACCGACTCTTCATCAACGGTTGTTGGATTTT
>JAZRPX010000083.1:0-3358 GCA_045649445.1 Acutalibacteraceae bacterium
ATAAACTTGAAGGTATCCGTGTGATTACGACCAACCATAGATGGTAACCCCAAATAATTTCCAGAACCCAAACTTTGACATTGCTAGTTATACAGGCGATATTATAAACTCGGCAAAAGAGCAAAACCCTTCTGTTATTACTCGTTATGCCATCACTCTTGCAACTCTTTTCCACAAATTTTACAACGCTTGTCCTGTAAAATCGGCAGAAGAAGATTTGAGAAATGCAAGAATTGAACTTTGCATTGCAACAAAAACTGTTATTAAAAATGTGCTTGATTTATTAAAAATCGACGCACCTGAACAAATGTAAAACAAATTAAAACCGCCCTGAATTTTCAGGGCGGTTTTTTAAGTTATTTTTTAATTTTAAAATAGACTTTAGTTTTATCTTTATTATAAATCACACCTTTTTTACTTGTGTAATTTTTGTTTTGTTTTGAAAAAGTTATGTTTTTAATTTTAGGGCATTTCTTCATAAAGTATTTAAAATAATTACTATAAGAAGTGTGACCGCCATCGCTATTAAACTTTTTGCCAAAATGAATTGATTTCAATTTTTTGCAATTTACAAAAACCCTACCCTCTATTGCAACAAGCGAGTCTGGGAATGAAACTGATTTTAACTTGTTGCAGTTATAAAACATTGCCATGTTTTCAAATTCAGGTTTTTCATAACGGCAGAAACCATAATAAAAACTTACATAATCCCAACCTAAATATTTAAGTTTAATTGATTTTGCAAATTTAACTGATTTTAAATTTTTAGCGTTGTAAAATATTGCACTACCCATACCTGTAACAGTTTTTGGAATGGTTACTTTTTCAACTTTTGTGTTTGCAAAAGCAAAACTGTCAACGCTTCTTGTGCCTTGCTTTATCTTCACATTTTTTCTGCTACCAAACAAACGCAAGAAAATTTGATGCCCAGAATTTTTATCGTAAAATCCGCCCTTATAAGTGAAAAAGTTTTTATTTTCTTTATGTACTTTGATTTTGTTTAATTTTGCGCAATCATAAAAATTATCCCCGCCAAAATTTTTGAGATTTTTGCCAATATACAAATATTCGAGCGATTTGCAACCGCCTAATGCTCTGTTGCCAACTGCTGTAACACTATCTGGCAAAACGAGTTTTTTAAGATAAATGCAATCTTCAAAAGCGCCATAATATTCTTCGGCTTCATCGCCATAATAAGCGCCAAAGTTTGCAATGCTCTTAACTTTACTTGTCTCTTCGAAAGTGATTTCTTCAAGTTTTGATTTAAAGAAAGCACCACCGCCCAGAATTTCAACCGAGTTTGGAATAACAATTGTTTTAACATTTGAAAGTGCAAATGAAAGCGGTGAGATTTCTGTAACGGTTGCAGGGATTTCAACTGTTTCTTGTTTTGATGCTGCAACAATTAGTTTTGTCATATCTTTGTTGTACATAACATTATCTACTGCTTGAAAATGTTTATTTTCAGGGTCAACTGTCAAAGTTTCTAAATTTGGTGTATCAAAAATAAAATTGTTTGATATTTCTTCAACATCTTTTGGAATGTTTAACACTTTCAAATTTCTACAACTTGCAAACGCTTCAAAGCCAATTTTCTTTAAAGAATTAGGCAAAACGATTTCTTCAAGCGCTGTACATCTCTCAAATGCATAAGGCTCAATTTTTGTTATTGTTTCAGGTAAAACAACAGTTTTGAGTTTTGAAAATCTCGAAAAAGAAGCACCGCCAACATTAACAACGCCTTCTTCGAAAACTACCTTTTCTGCTTTGTTTCTATAAGGATAAAGATTAGAACATGCTTCAAATTTTGAACCGCCACAACCATCAGTTTCATTATCGCCTTGGTCGGTAAAATATTCTCCGTTACCGCTTATTGTAATGGTTTTTGTTGTTTCATCATAATCATAAACAACTGGCGAATCTGTATCATAATAATCAAATGGTTTTGGCTCTGCGCTTACTCCAAACGAAATTGTTGATAACAACATTAAAAATACTATTGTAAAACTTATTGTTTTTTTCATAAAAACAACTCCTTTCAAAATGGCTTATTTTACCATTCATATCTTTATTATAATTCATTGTTTAAATTTGTCAATATTTTCTTGTTTTTTCTCCTTTCTACTATATATAACTGTTTTTAATGTGAAAATGTCTCAATTTTTTGAAAAAAAACAAACAAAAACTGCTTTGAGAAATTTCTCAAAGCAGTTTTTTAATATAAGATTAACCTATAATTTCATTGATAATTTTTGTTGCAAGACGAGCATCTGCCTTACCGCGAGTTTCTTTCATAACTCCGCCGATAAGCGCGCCGATTGCCGCACCCTTACCGCCTTTAATATCTTCAACGGCTTTAGGATTAGCAGCAACAACCTTTTCGCAAACTGCACGAAGTTCGCCTTCATCAACGCCACCCATTTGACTTTCATCAATAAAATCAGTAGCATCTTTACCGCTTTCAAGCATTTTTTCCAAAGTTGCTCTTGCAAGATTGTTGTTGATTTTACCTTCTTCTAAAAGTTTAATCAAAGCAATCATCTGCTTAGCGCTTACTTTAATATCAAATTGCTCTTTATCAGCATCAGTTGCGAGAGTACGATAAATTGTTGAAATAATGAAATTTGAACAATTCTTTGGTTTTTTAATCTGACTTGCAACTTCATCAAAAAATTCTGCTACTTTGCGATATTTAACCAAGATTTTCGCATCAGTTTCATTGATTTCATAATCGTTCATATAACGCATCTTTTTGCTATCAGGAAGTTCAGGAAGAGTTTCGCGAATTGCTTCAATCTCTTCATCGGTAGTATGAATTGTAACCAAATCTGGCTCTCTGAAATAACGGTAATCATGCGCATCTTCTTTTGAACGCATACCCTCAGTTTCACCTGTGCTAGTATTAAATCTACGAGTTTCTTGAATAACTTCCTCGCCTGATTCAATAAGGTCAACCTGTCTATCATACTCATATTCCATTGCCTGACGCATAAATGTAAATGAGTTCATATTTTTAATTTCGGTACGAGTGCCTAACTTTTCAGAATCTTTTTCTTTAACTGAAATATTAACATCGCAACGAAGCGAGCCCTCTTGCATTTTACAATCAGAAACACCAATGTATTTCATAATAAGTTGCAATTTTTCAACATATTCAATTGCTTCATCAATCGAACGAATATCTGGCTCGGTTACAATCTCAATAAGAGGCACACCGCCACGGTTATAGTCAACAAAAGTGTCACCACGCTCGTGAACAAGTTTTCCCGCATCTTCTTCGATATGAATTCTCAAAATACGGATTTTTTTGCCTGAATCAAGCTCGATATATCCATTTGAACAAAGAGGTTTATCATAC
>JAZRPX010000084.1:0-20592 GCA_045649445.1 Acutalibacteraceae bacterium
ATTCGATAAACAAAGCATGACCAAAAGTGAGAAAAAGGTAGTTGAACTTTGTAAAAGAAATATAAGTAGTTCAGTTAATTCGCATTTACAAAGTGTATTATATTAAGAAATTAGGAGAACGGCATGAAAAATAAAAAGACAAAACCGTGTAATCGAAAGAAATGTCCGTATTACTCTATACTATCTGCAAAGTGTAGTAAATGCGAATGGAATGCTAATAGTGTATGGTCGGAGAAAAAATAATGTAAAATAGTGACAAATTAAAAGAAAGGAGTTAAAGGGATGTTTAAAATTAAGGAATTTAGATTAAAAAATAATTATACTCAAAGATATATTGCATATAAATTAGGCGTAAGTCAACAATCGGTAGATAAATGGGAACAAGGAAAAAGCATTCCTAATATTGTGCATCTAATCAAACTTGCAAATTTAATGCAATGCTCTGTTGATGAGTTAGTTAATTCGTTAAAATAAATCGGAGTCGAACATTTGTACGGTTTATTGGTCAGCTAAACTTATATAATAAGTATGGCCCCGAGAAAAGGAAGAAAATAATGACTTATAATGAGAAGAAAAACTATCTTACTAGTTTTGCAGTTTTAGATGTTCAAATCAATGCAAAACTAAAGGAAAAAGAAGGTTGGATTTCTCGCATTTTGAGTTTGAAATCCAACTCTCGAGAAGACTTTGCTGATGTGGAGAGCAAAGTGTTAATTGAAAAAATAGAAAAATTAGAAAGGGAGATTGTCAAAGATATTGATACGCTTGTAGACTTGCGTGAAGAGATTTTAGAAAAAATCAATTTGCTTACCGATTCTGTTTTAAAGCAGATTTTATATTCTAAATATATTTTAGGCAAAACATTTTTTGAAATAGGCGAAGAACTTTGCTATTGTGAAAAACAAATTGGCAGATTGCACAAAAAAGCGTTAGAAGAGTTAGAAATATGAAAAATTTATTTACAATCATATGATTTTATAGTAATATATGTTTAGAGTATAATAAAAGAGGTGTAAATAAATGAAAAAGCTTTTAGTGATTATGTTATCGGTTATAATGCTCGTATCAACTTTTTGTCCTGCGGTAAAAGCGCAAGAGGATTATTCATCAAAATATTCTGGTGCAGTTTATTTTGTTGACCCTGTTACGGGTGACAATAAAAATAATGGTTTATCCCCTGAAAAAGCTTGGAAGAGCGTTACAAGTATTAGAATGAAAGCCGTTCAACCTGGTGATGCGATACTTATTAAAAGAGGTACTGTTTTAAATCAAGCATCTGGCATTAAGTTTGCAACTTCAGGAACAAAAGAGAAACCAATTACTCTTTCTTGCTATGGCGATGAGAACCTTTCTTTACCAATTGTTCAAACCTCTTTAATCAACGATAAAGAAGGCGTTGTTTTGGTTGATGAAAAGAGTTATATTCATATTGATTCGCTTCATATCATTGTAAAATATACAGGAACAAATACCGTTTCTGGTGTTGCTATTATGTCAGGTAACGGTTATGTTAGCAAAGGCAATCAGGTTACAAATTGTGTTATTGAATCAACAGCAATTAATGATTGGAGTTCTTCTGCTGGCTCTGAAATTTATGGCATTAGAGTTGGTCATAAAGATTATTGGGGATTCCATGAAGATGTTTTGCTTGAAAATAATGAGATTTATAATGTAAAAGCAAAAGGCATTTCAATTGATGGCGCTTATGGCGCTTGTAATAAAAACGGTCCAGACCCTAACACAAAGGCGATGAAAGGTCTTGTTATTAGAAACAACTTTTTGTATAACATCGGTGATGATGGCATTCAGGTTGTAAGCGCTTATGAGCCACTTGTTGAGTATAACACATGTGGTCGTTCGCATTCTTATGCTAAAACTTCTTGGCATGTTGCAATGTGGCCATTTTCAAGCTATGCTTCACTTTTCCAATATAATGAATCTTATGAAACTCAAACAACTTATGATGGTCAGGGCTTTGATAGTGACTATTTGAGTTATAACACAACCTTCCAATACAACTATTCTCACGATAATGTTGGTGGATTTATGCTTATCTGTACAGAGCCGAAAGCAGATTGGTTGTCAGACCAAACTGCTTATAACGTTGGCACAGTTGTTCGTTATAACATTTCGCAAAATGATAAGCATCATCTTTTTGGTTTAACTTGTCATATTACTGATACAATGATTTATAACAATACAATTTATGCTGGTGATGACATTGATGAAATTGTTAGTGTTTATTCAAGAGATGGTATTAAAATGCCGATAAACACAAGATTCTATAACAATATTTTCTATACTAGCAAAGGCGGTTTTAAATGGCAAGAATCTGTTGGAACAGAGTTTAAAAACAATATTTTTTATGGCGAAAATTCCGATGAATATCCTGTGAATGATGTTGATGAAACTTATGATGATGGCATTATTTCAAGTGGTAATATTTTTGCTGATCCACTGCTTATAAAAGCAGGTGGCGCAGGACTTGGAAGAGAAACCTGTGGCGTTTATAGATTAAAACCTGGTTCTCCTGCATTAAAAGCCGGATTGATTATTGATGATGAAACAAATCGACTTGATTTCTTTGGCAATGAAGTAAACAAAAATGAAGCACCAAATATTGGCGCGTATAATGGCGATGGTGTTGTTCTTGTAAGCGGCGATAATAACTATGATGGTGTTTTATCTGCTACTGATGCTCTTCACCTTATTAAATATCTTGTTAAGTTAAATGATTCAAAAATTATTAACAAGAGTTATACAGATATGAATGAAGACGGCAAAATTGATATGGTTGATTTACTCGAAATTAGAAAAAGTCTTGCTAAAATCTAATAAATTAAAACAAAAAAAGTCAACTCTCAACGTGAGAGTTGACTTTTTTTCATTTTTTTGAGACATTTTTGACATTTTAACAGTTATATATATTAGCAAGATAAATTTTATTTGAAAAACTCATCATAAATTGCTTTTAAAGCATCTTCAAAATGAACATCATCAACACCAATGATGATATTAAGTTCTGAAGAACCTTGGTCAAGCATACGAATGTTGATGTTTTTGTTAGCAATAGCTGTTAAAACTCTAGCAGCTGTACCTGTTGTTTTTCTCATACCAACACCAACAACTGCGATAAGCGCTAAATTATCATCAAATGAAATGCTATCTGCTAATGTTTCTCTTTTGATTTCATAAAGCAAGTCTTGTTTCTTTGGCTCAAGAGATTTTGAATCAATTACAACAGACATTGTGTCAATACCTGAAGGCAAATGTTCAAAACAAAGGTTTTCACGCTCAAGAACAGATAAAACTTTTTTGCCAAAACCAATTTCAGCATTCATCATTGCTTTTTCAATATTGATGATTGAGAAACCTTTTTTACCAGCAATACCTGTAATATTAGGTGTGTTTTCATCAATGATCATATCAGAAACGATCATAGTACCAGGTGCCGCAGGGTTGTTTGTATTACGAATGTTAATTGGAATACCTGCTTGATGCACAGGGAAGATAGCGTCTTCGTGTAAAACGGTTGCGCCCATATAAGATAATTCACGAAGCTCTGAATAAGTAATTCTATTGATGATTTTTGCATCTTTAATAATTCTAGGGTCTGTTACCAAAAATCCGTCAACATCAGTCCAGTTCTCGTAAAGGTCAGCGCTCATAGCACGAGAAACAAGTGAACCTGTAATATCAGAACCACCACGAGAGAAAGTTTTGATAGTGCCGTTTGGCATTCTGCCGTAAAAACCAGGAACAACTGCTCTTTCATAGTGAGAAAGATGCTCTTTGGTTTTTTCAAAAGTGAAATCAGAGTTAAAACTACCTGTTTCATTAAAACGAATACATTTTGCAGCATCCATAAAATGATAACCGATAAGTTTTGCTAAAATCATACCTGATAGATATTCACCACGAGATGCAGCGTAATCTCTACCTGCGTTTGATTCAAGAGAAACCTTGATTTTTTCATATTCTTCAGATAAATCCATATCAAGACCAAGCTCAGCAATAATACCATCATATCTATCGGTGATTTGTTTTAAAATTGGCTCAAAATCTTCACCTTCGTTTGATAATTCATAAGCTTGATAAAGCATATCGGTGATTTTAATATCTGTGTCAAAGCGTTTGCCTGGCGCAGAAGGAACAATGTATCTTCTATCTGGATTTTCTTGAATTATTTTTGCAACTTTTCTAAATTGATTTGCATCGGCAAGTGAAGAACCACCGAATTTTGCTACGATTAGTGACATTTTTTATTTCTCCCTTTCTTGTATATTATATGTCTAACACTCTAATTTTTGATAAAATTTCGCCGTTTACTAATGAAATAAGATTATCAAAAGCTTTTTCTTTCATTTGGTCAGTGATAAATGCGATTTCATCAGCTTTATCACAGTTTAAGAATTTAACCTTGCCAAATGCTTTTTCAACATCTTCTTTCTTTGCGTTCATTCTAACATACATTGCAACGCTGTCTTGCTTATAATCTTCAACATAGTTTTCTTCGCCTTCTGTCCAAGAAACATATTTTCTTGAATTAAGGTGTTTAGCACAGTCAATAACATCGGCTACAACTGCAGAAGCAGTTGGCAATTTACCTGCACCTCTGCCGTAGAAAACAACATCGCCGATAGCGTCACCACGAACCATAACTGCGTTGTAAACATCATCAACAGTTGCAAGTTGGCTATGAGAAGAAATAACTGCAGGGTAAACAGTTGCATAAACCTTGTCATCAGAGATTCTTAATGTTTTACCGATGAGTTTGATAACCATTCCTGCTGTTTCAAGACAAGCAACATCAGCAAGGTCAATTTTTGTAATGCCTTCTGTGTAAACTTGCTCTGGGTAAACATGTTTGCCGAATGAAAGCGCAGATAAAATACAGATTTTTCTACAAGCATCGTGACCTTCAACGTCAGCGGTTGGATCTTTTTCAGCATAACCTAATTCCTGAGCAGTTTTAAGCGCATCTGCAAAAGAAACTCCAGAATGAATCATTTGAGTTAAGATATAGTTAGTAGTACCATTTAAAATACCATAAATTTCGCAGATTTCATTTGCTGCAAGACATTGAGTGATAGGACGAATAATTGGAATGCCGCCACCAACTGATGCTTCAAACAAGAAGTTAACATTATTGTCTTTAGCGATTTTTAAAAGCTCATCACCTTTTGTTGCAACCAACTCTTTGTTTGATGTTGCAACTGATTTGCCTTTAAGCAAACATCTTTTAACAAAGTCGTAAGCAGGGTTAACGCCACCCATTGTTTCAACAACAATCTTAACTTCATCATCATTAATAATATCATTAAAATCTTTAGTTACCAAATTTTCATAAGGGTCACCAGGGAAATCCCTTAAATCAAGAATGTGAGCAATTTCAAGATTTATGCCTGCTTTTTTTTGAATTGATTCGTGGTTTTTATAAAAAACTTCAACCACACCTGAGCCAACAACACCGTAGCCCATTACAGCAACTTTTACCATTACTATTTTTCCTCTTTTCTAAAATACTTGGTTAACGGATTTAACACCGTCTAATTGATTTAATTTTTCAATAAGCCCTGTGATAGAAAAATCAGGACTGTTTACTTTGAAAGACACCGATACTGGCGCGCGTTTTCCCGAAGGAATGTTCTGGTTGATTGTTAAAATGTTTGCGCCGTTTTCATATAAAGCCGACATAAACATAGAAAGCATACCTGCTTTATCAGCAAGAACGGCGTGCAAAGTAACAACTTTTCCGCTCGTGTCTTCATATAAAGAAACATGGTCTTTATACTTGTAATAAGCGCTTCTTGAAACGCCAAATTTTTTACAAGCAGTAGCCGCCGAAGTTTCTTTTCCGTCTGAAAGACTCTCCTTTACCTGCATAACTTTCAAAAAAACATCAGGTAAAACTTTAGAGTCAACTAACAGTTTTTGATACTCGCTCAAAATGTCCACCCCTTACGGACTGTGTTTTTGTGTTAAAAACACTATAACAGAAAACTATCTCTATTTCAAGCATTTTTTAAAAGTTTTTAATGTTTTTTACTTTTTGCACAAAAAATGCCAAAAAACCTTTAAATAATAGGTGAATAAATTACTATAATATTCTATTAGTGATTTAGCAAAAAAATATTGAAAAATAGGAAGAGGTGTAGTATAATGGTATATGATAATATGCGAAAGAATTGTCTTTTTGCATTTTTCAAAAAGATACAAGATTTTTAAAATGAAAGGAAGACCGATTTGGATATTTCTGCTGTAACTAGTATCATTTCAATACCATTTATGATTTTTACACTTGCAACTGTTGTGCTTTACTACTTGTTGCCAAAAAAATTCAGATGGTGCGCGCTTATTGTCGCTAATACTGCTTTTTATATTTTTGGCGGCTCAACTTTAATTCTTTATTTGCTCGTTGCTTGTGCTATTGCTTATGGCTCTAGTATGTTAATGAACAAAACATTTGAAAAGCAAGCGAAAGAATGCGAAGGGCTTGATAGAAAAGAGAAAAAGCCGATTAAAGCAAAATACACTAAAGTAAGAAGAGTTTATCTTGTTGCTTCTGTTGTAATCATACTTTTAGGTCTTGTTATTACAAAATATTCAGGATTTTTAGCTGATGCTTTCAACTCTATTACAGGTATTTTTGGATTTAGTGTATTGTCAACTGATAGTGTTGCAGGCCTTGTAACAAATGTGCTTGGTTGTTCATATTTCACACTTTCAATTGTTGCTTATCTCACTGATGTTTATAGAGAGAAAATTAAAGCTGAAAAAAATCCATTAAAGCTTTATGTTTTTGTTTCTTTCTTCCCACATATCAAGCAAGGTCCTATTGAAAGATATGACTATTTAGCGCCACAACTTTTCCCTGGTAACAAATTCAATTTTGGAAATGTTAAACAGGGCGCTATGATGATTTTGTTTGGTGTGTTTAAACAATTGGTTATCACAAATCGTATGTCAACTGTTTCAACATACATATTCAAAAATTATGAAACATTAAGCGGTATTTCAATTTTGTTTGGTACAGTTGTTTTCTCAATTCAAATTTATACAGACTGGACTGCTTATTGTGATATCGTTGGCGGTGCCGCTAAAATGATGGGCATTAATATTACGAAAAACTTCCAAAACCCTTACTTCTCAAAAACCATGCCTGAATTCTGGAGAAGATGGCATATTTCAATGGGTAAATTTTTCAAAGATTATGTTTTGTATCCAATTTCAGCAAGCAATTTCTGCTTGAAATTAAACAAAAATTCAAGAAAAATCTTTGGTAACACAGCGGGTAGAATTATTTCATCTGCTTTGCCAATTTTAGTTGTTTGGTTTTTAACAGGTTTATGGCATGGCGCAAGTTATAACTTTATGTTATGGGGCTTGTTCCAAGGTGTAGTTATTATGCTTAGCGTTATATTCTCACCAATGCTTCAAAAAGTTAATGAAAAGCTTAATTTTAAAACTGAAACTGCAGGCTGGTCACTTTTTAGAATGCTTAGAACATTCTTTATCTGCTGTATGGGTAGAATTTTCTTTAACACAAAAACTCCTGCTGCAGCATTTGGTATGTTCAAACGCCTCACTGTTTTATCAGGCGGCTTCCCACTTATGAGCTTCGGTCTTGATAAAAAAGATTGGTTAGTAGCAATTATTGCAGTTCTTTTCTTACTTGCAGTTGATATTTGCCAAGAAAAATTTGATGTTTTTGAAAAGTTAGATGAACAACCAATTATCTTTAAGTGGATTATTCTTTTCATAGTAATCTTCTCAATTGTTATTTTTGGTATTTATGGCGGCGAAGCAACCCATGTTAATTTCATTTATGAAAACTTCTAACAGGGGGCAGACGTTTAATGAAAACTAAAATTTTTAAAGCAATTAAATGCATTGTTTGTTCAGTTTTGTTTTTGTCAATTGTTGCAGGTTCAATTTTGTTTTTGATGCCACTTTTCCGTTATGATGAAGATGTTATTTCTTCAGGTAATATGGCAATGTTTTATGCGCAGGAAAAAGATACAATTGATGTTGCGTTTGTAGGTAGTAGTGCGCTTTATAGATTTATTTCGCCTACTGAAATGTATAAAAACTATGGTGTAACATCAATGAACTTTGCAACTGCTAATATGAATATTTACGCAATGCCTGGTGTTATTGAAGAACTTGTTAAATATCAACATCCAAAGGTTATTGTTATTGAAATAAGAAACTATATCAATAATGCAGAGCGTGAAATGCACGGTGGCAAGTATTCAAAAAAGGAACTTGATGCAAAAGAATCAATGTTTAATCGCCTTGTTAATAATATGCCGGTATCTTTAACTCGCGCAAAGATTATTGAAGACACTGTTCCTGAAATGTTAGGTCAAGATACTCTTGAATGGAATTTCGAATATTTAAAAACTCATACAAACTGGAAAAAAACCTCTCCTGCTGATTTAAAATATTTCTTCTCAAGATATGTTTTAAGACAGGTTCAAGATTATAACGGCGAGTATTATGGCGCTGATTATAAAGGCACAGTTGCAAGAAGCTGGGTTTATTATAATGAAGATAGAGATTTTTCAAAGTTTGATAAAGTTTCAAAAATTTCAGGCAAATGGCTTGAGAAGTTGCAAAAAACTATTGATGCGGCAAAAGCATGTGGCACAAACGTTATGTTTTTAACAACTCCTTATCCAACAAATGAAACAAAGGTTTCTTATGAAAACTTTGTTGAGCAATATATGAAGAGCCAAGATGTTCATTATCTTAATTGTAACAAGCGTTATGATGAAATCGGCATTGATTTTGCAAGTGATTTTTATGATGATGAACATTCTAATACACAAGGTATTGTAAAGGTTACTAATTATCTTGCAAAACATATTATTGATTACTATAAGCTTGAAAAAACCGAGCTTACAGATGAACAACAAAAAGACTGGGAACAAGCTTCTGATAAATGGGTAAGCGAAGTTCGCGAACCGGGGCTTAAAAAAATCAGTGATTATGTTGCAAATGAAAAGGCAAAAGGCAACAAAAATTATTTAGATTAAAAAGGAAATACAGATGAAAATTTCAAAAAAAGCAATATTAAAAGGAACTTACTATTTCTTTAAAAATTTAATATTGAGTGTTTTGTTTTTGAGTATTATCATAGGTGTAGTTGCATTTTATATGCCGATGTTTAGAGATGAAGAAATAAAATCAACTGAAACTGTTGTTTCAACTTTTTATGAAGAAGACCGTGATACAGCAGATGTGGTTTTTGTGGGCAGTAGCGCACTTTACAGATTTATTTCTCCTGCTCAAATTTATGATAAGTATGGCATAGCTGCTTTGAATTATGCGGCAGGCGCGCTTGATATTCAAACAACTTGCGGTATTATTGATGATATCGTTGAATATCAACACCCTGAAGTAATAGTTGTTGAGATGCGTAACTATGTAAACAACTGTGAAGAGCAGATGGGTGGCAAAGAATATACCGAAAAAGAACTTCTTAAAAAAGAAGCGTTCTTTATTGATTATATTTATAATGTGCCTGAATCTTTAAATAGATTAGAGATAATCGGCGATGTTGTTTCTAAATCCTTGCAAAAAGATAGCAAGGAAGTTTTAGAATGGCAGTTTGAGTATTTTACAACTCATCATAATTGGAAAGAGTTAACCCTTCGAGATGTTTATAATTACACTAAAGATAGATTAAAGGGTGAAACTGTTCTTTATTATCAAAATCAGAAAACGATGAAAAAGCTTTATTATGAAAACAAGCTTACAACTCAACCACTTAAAACTATAAAAGATGAAAATGGCAAAGAAACAGTTGTTCCTTATAAAGCGCCTGAATTTAAGGGTGCTGATTATAAAGGCACAATCGCGGTTTCAAAGGTTGCTAAAAATATTATTCCTGTTGATTATACAAAGTTTGAAAAACGCAATGAAATTTCAGGAAATTGGCTTGAAACGTTAGAAAATATTATTAAAAAAGCAAAGAGTTGCGGAACAGAAGTTGTGTTTATGACAACTCCTTATTCTATAAGCGAAACTGAAATGGCTTATGAAAACGCAATGGGCGATATTTTAGCAGAAAATTCAATGGATTTTATTTGCGGAAATAAGCTTATAAATGAAATGGGAATTGACTTTTTGGTTGATTACTATGATGATAAGCATACTAATACAAAAGGTATGGTTAAAGTTACAGATTATGTGATGGATTACCTTATTGAAAAGTATGATTTGCAAAAATCAGAATTAACTGATGAGCAAAAACAAGAGTGGGAAACTGCTGCGAAAAAATGGATAGAAGAAGTTCGTGAACCAGGAATTAAAAAGGTTAATGAAATCGTAGCAAAAAGAAAAAGATAAAGGTTTTTAAAAAATCAATTTTGTTGAAAAGGTAGTAATATGAAAACAAAAAAATTCTCGTTGAAGTTTTTGTATTCTGTTTTTAAAAATTTAATATTGAGTGTTTTGTTTTTCGGAATATTGATTAACATTTTGGCGTTTTATATGCCATTGTTTCGTGATGAAGAGCAAAAACCAACTCAAAGTGTTTTAACTGATTTTTATCAAGAAGATAAAGATATAGCAGATATTGTTTTTATAGGCAGTAGCGCGGTTTACAGATTTATTTCGCCAACGCATATTTATTCTGAAAAAGGCGTTGTGGCTATGAATTATGCTTATGGCGCTATGGATATTGCGCCTACTTGCGCTGCAATTGATGAGGTTATAAAATATCAGCATCCAAAGGTTATTGCTATTGAAATGCGAAATTATGTTAATAACTGTGAAGAATATATGAATGGCAAAGGTCATTCTGATTTTCAAATGGCTGAAAAACATTCTCATTTTGAAAAACTGATAAATAGTATGCCTATTTCTTTGAATAGAGTTAAAGCAATTAGCGATACTACCACAACAACAATGAGAAAAACATTTTATGATGAGATTAAGTATCAATTTGAATATTTTACAACTCATCAAAATTGGAAAAACCTAAATTTTAATGAAATTGTAAGTTATACTAAAGAAAAATTAAACGGCGAAAGTATGTTTTATTTTCAAAATCAAAAAGTGATGGAAGATAAGTATTATAATAATGAGCTTACTTCTCAACCGTTAGAAGAAGGTGTTGCTTATGAGCCACCTGTTTATAAAGGTACTGATTATAAAACAACGATAGCAGTAAGCACTTATGCTTATCAAGAGCCGGTTGATTACAGCAATTATGAAAAACGCAATGAAATAAGTGGTTATTGGCTTAAAATGCTTAAGAAAATTATGAGAAAAGCTAAAAATTGCGATGCAGAAGTTGTGTTTTTTACAAGTCCGCATTTGTTAACGGAAACTGAAATGGCTTATGAAAATGAAATGGCTGATATTTTAGCCGAAAATGGTTTTGATTTTATTTGCGGTAATAAGTTGATGAAGCAAATCGGTCTTGATTTTAAATATGATTTTTATGATGATATGCATGTTAATATAAAAGGTATGGTTAAATTTACTGATTATATTTCAAATTATCTCATTAAAAATTATGAAATTGAAAAAACTGTGTTGAATAAACAACAAAAACAAGAGTGGGAAACTGCTTGTAATAAATGGATTAAAGAAGTTAAAAAACCAGGAATTAAAAATGTTGAAAGAATGATAGCAAAAGCAAAACAAAAAGCATAAAGCAAAGGTTTTTATTATGAAGAATTTATTAAAACATTTTAAAAAAATAATCAGTTGTGGCTTGTTGTCAACTGTGATGTTTTCAAATATTGTAACTAATACACCACAGCTTTTAACTGATAATGTTGCTCATACAAAATGTGTTTTATCAACATTTTATACCGAACCGAAGGATAGCGCAGATATTGTGTTTATCGGTAGCAGCGCGTTATATAGATTTATTTCGCCTGTGCAAATTTATGATAAATATGGCATAACAGCGCTTAACTATTCTGCGGCCGCGCTTGATATACACACAACCGAAGGCCTTATTGATGAGATAATTGAGCATCAACATCCAAAATTAATTGTTGTTGAAATGCGAAATTATGTTAATAATTGCGATAATTATATGGAAGGCATAGGTTTTACAAAGAAAAATTTAAAAGCAAAAGAAAACTTTTTTAAAGATTTAGTTTATAATATGCCAAACTCTAAAAACAGAGCAAAGGTTATAAACGATGTTGTTGGCACTGTGCTAAAAAAAGATGTTGTTAAGTGGCAACACGAGAATTTATATTCAAATTATAAAGATTTAAGTGTTTTTGAAACTGATAAATGGCAGAAAAAATACGAAAATTATGTTGAAAAATTGCCTAAAAAATATAAGCTTCCAAAAGGTACAACTTACCCTGGAGAAAAGTATAAAGGCACTGTTGCTTCAAAAGGTATTAAGTCAATCAAAAAGAACGATTTTTCAAAATATACCAAACGCAAAAAAATAACAGGAGAATGGCTTGAAACTTTAAACGGAATTATTGAAAAAGCAAAAACTTGTGGAACAAAAGTTATGTTTATGAGTTCGCCTTATTCTGTTGATAAAAAAAGTGTTGCTTATGAAAATGCTATGGGCAATATTATTAAATCAAATGGATTAAAATATCTTAATTGTAATAAGTATTATAAAAAAATCGGTCTTGATTTTAAAAGAGACTTTTACGATGAAAAACATGCGAATATTAGCGGTATGGTTAAAGTAACAAATTATGTTGCAAAGTATATCGTTAAGAATTATAAATTAGGAAAAACAAAACTTTCTAAAGCAGAGAAAAAATCTTGGCAAACTGCTACAAATCTCTGGATTAAAGAGGTTAGAACACCAGGTCTTGCAAAAGTAAAGGGTTTTAAAGCATAAGAAAGTTTTAAAAAAGCAAAGGAGAGTAAACAGTATGTTTAATTCAATTGTTGCGGCTATTAAATATGGTAGTGAAAACTATCCTGAAAAACGCGCTGTGATTGATGCTAAAAACACATATTCTTACAAAGAATATTATAGCGAAATCAAAAAAGCAGCGGCATATCTTAACGATAAGGGTATCAAAAAAGGTGATATGGTTGTCGTTCAAACTCAACAGAATGTTGCTTATATGGTAGCGCTTCATGCAGTGCATTTAATCGGCGCTATTGCAGTGCCACTTGAGAAAACTGTAAAAGGTGAAAGAGTTGCAGAAATCAGAGATACAGTTTGCGCTAAATGTTTTATTGCGCAAAAGCCATTTGAGGAGATTACAACTTATCTTTATAGTGATATTGCGGCTTGTGAAGATGAGTTTGAACCAGAGAATTTGCCAGAGGCAAAAGACAGTTCAACAATTCTTTTCACAACAGGTACAACCGGTAAATCAAAAGGTATTTTGCTTAGCCATTATGCCGATGTTGCTGTTGCAGGCAATGTTAAATATGGTACCGAGATGAAAGAAGATAACGTTGAAATTATTCCAATGCCACTTAACCATTCATTCTCGTTGCGTAGATATTATGCTAACGTAATTAACGGTTCAACTGTTATTTTTATGGATGGTGTAATCTTTGTAAGCAGATTCTTTGATGCTATTGAAAAACAGGGCGCTTGTTCTGCGGCTATGGCACCATCTGCGTTGGCAGTTATCGTTAAACTTTCGGGTGATAAACTTGCAGAATATAGAGATAAAATTGATTATATGCAATTTGGTGGTTCATATATGCCTGATAGCGATAAAGATAAGGTAAGAGAATTATTGCCAAATGCTCGTCTTTATAATTTCTATGGCTCAACAGAAGCAGGTTGTTCATCAATTATCGATTTTAATAAAAATCGTGATAATCCAAGAAATATCGGTAAACCTACTGTTAATTCAGATATTAAATTTGTTGATGAAGATAATAAATTTGTAATCCCAACCGAAGACAAACCGGCGCGTCTTGTTACCGGTGGTGGTATGATTATGAATGAATATTATAAAGAGCCACAGCTTACTGCTGAAACATTAATTGATGGCTATATTTATTCAAATGACTATGGTTATTATGATGAAAATGGCGATATCATTATGATTGGCAGAATGGATGATGTTATTATCAGTGGCGGTCAAAAAATTGCGCCTACCGAGATTGAAGACATCTGCGATAAATACGAAGGTGTTTCAGAATGTGCCGTAATCGGTGTTGATGATGCGGTTATGGGCCAAATTCCAAAATTATTTGTTGTAACAAATGAAAGTTACGACGAAGCAGAGTTGGTTAAGTTCTTGAGCGAACGTCTTGAGAATTTTCAAATACCAAAAATTATTAGAAAAATTGATGCAATTCCTAAAACTTACAATGGTAAGCCATTGAAAAGAGAATTGAAAAACATTGATTAAGAAGGAGAAAAAACAATGAACGAATTATTAGAAATTTTAAGAGAAGTAAAACCTGGTGTTGACTTTGAAACAGAAACAAGTCTTGTTGATGATGGTATCTTGGATTCACTTGATATTATCTCAATCATTTCAGAAGTTTCAGATGAATTTGATGTTAAAATTCCACCTGAAGAAATCACACCTGACAACTTCAATTCAGCAGAAGCTATTATGGAATTAATCAACGATTTGGAAGATTAATTCAAGGTTAGATTTTATGAAAATCTTTAAAAGAATATTAGCTGTTATTCTAGCGTTTGTCACAATAGTTTGTTCGCAGACAGTTGTGGCAAGCGCTAATGATGTTCCTGTTAAAGTGTTATTTTTAGGTAATTCTCTTATTTATTATAATAAAATGGACCTAGAAATTTTTCCAAAGCTTTGTGAAGCTTTAGGAAAAAATGTTCAGGTTGAAAGTGTTACCGAAGGTGGTTCATCACTTTACAGACTTAGCAATGAAAAGTTGAAAATTGGCGCTCAAGTTGCGCAAAAGTTAGAAAACAATACATATGATTATGTTGTTTTACAACCATCTCGCCATGTTTCACCTTATGAATATTCTGTTTATCATGCAGAATATGCAGCGGCGCTAAAATTGAATGAAAAAATCAGTAAAACAGGGGCTAGAACCTTGCTTTTGGCGGCGCCAGGCGTTAACACAGGTGAAATTGAACTTTGCACAGTTAACGAAAAAGATTTTGTAATAGTTGAAAATGAGTATCTGCCGATTGATAGATATACTCATCAACGCTTTTTTGAAAATCTTTGCTCGGATTTAGCATTAAAAATGGATAATGCTGACGTTGTAAGAGTTGGTGCGGCTTCAGAATTGATTATTAACAAATTCCCAGATTTTAATAGTCTTTATCGCGCAGATAATCGTCATCCAAGCGTAAGGGGCAGTTATTTACAAGCGGCTTGTATTTATGCAACTATTTTTGGTGAAAGTCCTGTTGGCGCAGGTTATGTTGATACAATTTATCCTCATAACGCTGTTGCTTTACAAAGGGCAGCAGCTATTGCAATGCTTGGTGAATCTGAAAGAATTTTCGATTCAGAAAAAGCAGAAGTTACACTTTCTTACGAAATGTGGAGCAATAGTGAGATAAATCTCTATTGGAATCAACCAAAAGAAGCTCTTTGCTATGAGATTTTTAGAAAAGAAAAAGATGAAAAAAGTTTTGTTAATATCGGCAGAACAATTTCTAATGAATGTGGTTATCTTGATAGCAAAGTAAAATCGGGAAAATCTTATGTATATAAAATTCAACCATATTATGCAGTTGGAGATTTGGTGGTAAAAGCAAATGAAACGCAAGAAGTTGCTTGTGTAACTTTGGCAAAACCATCAAAGCCGATTATCACAACTATTAATAAATCAACAGTTAAGTTGAATTTTAATGAGGTTGAAACTGCTCAATTTTATAGCATTTATAGAAAAGCAGATGATGAAAGCAACTTTGAATATGTTGGTTCAACGCTTTTTGCAGAATTTGTTGATGAAAATGGCGCAACAGGCAAGATTTATTCTTATTATGTTGTGGCTGAAAAAGAAGATGGAATGGTTGTAAGCGAAAATAGCGCTGTTCAAAAAGTTTTTGTTTCGGCAGTTCCAACATTTAAAGCATTTTCTTCAAACAAGAATGTAACCTTGTCGATAAAGGCAGTTGCAGGCGCTAATAAATATGCTATTTATTATAAAAAAATTGGTGATAGCAAGTATGAACGAATTGTCACTTCTAATACAAGTTATACTTTAAAGGGTCTTTTAAAAGGCGTTCAGTATGAGATTAAAGTAAGAGCTTGTAAAGGTAAAAATTCAAATTCAACTGCAAGTTTGTTTAGAACTAAAACAATTAAAGTTAAATAAAAAAATCTCGGCTGGTTTTCAGCCGAGATTTTTTGTTTTTGTTTGTTATTCTGCTAATGCACGTTCAAGCCAAATTGCGCCAATGTCCATAGCGTTATAAAGGCCTTCTTTTTCACTCTTTTTAAGAATTCTCTTAATAGGGTCAAGCGAAGTATCAGTATCAAGTAAAACAACTTGAATTTTTTTAGCGCTTGTAATATCGCCATCTTTTTCCTTGTCTTTAACAGTTAATTGAACAACTGCTTTTTCTTCCATATTACCGTAATAAAGAGTGTCACCGCAACGAACAAGCGGTCTGCCTTTATAGTTTAAAAATTCTGACATTAGAATCATCTCCTAAATTAAAGTAATACCATTTTAACATACTTTTCACTTTATGTAAAGAGTAAAATTATTTTTCAAAGAAATCGTCAGTTATAATCGGTCCGCCGAGCATCATATCATTACATCTATCGCAATTTTCATCATCACAATGAGTAATTTGAGGGTTTTTCTTGATTTCTTTAATACAGATTTCAACAAATTCTCTTGCGTTATAGCAAACCCATTTTGATTTGCCAACAAAAACTTCTTTGCCGATGCTTCTTAACGCATTCGAAAGTTTGTTAAACCCTTCGGAGCAACTTCCAACTAAAACGGGAATTGTGTTTAGATTTTCATCATAAGCCCAACGCACAAAAAGATTTCTGCCTGCAAGCATTTCGGCGTAATGAATGATGGTTGCCTTTGTTAAATCAACACCCATCAAAAGCACATAGCCGTCATCTTCTAAAAGACGCTCAAAAGGAGTATAAACATTGATATTAGTTTGCTTTTCAACCAAAGATTTTGCATTTTTGCCAAGTGCAGTGAAAGAGTTAAGCGAGTGAAATCCGCGAATGCTTTTACTATTTTCTAAAACTGTTTTAGGAAACAACCCCATATCTTCAGTTGATAAATCTTTATTCTGCATAGAAAAACATTTTGGTTTTGGCAAATCTCTTTTAAAAAAGTAACTTCCATCGTCAACTCCGTTTTGAGGTGGGTAATATTTTTCAATCGGCTTTGCTTCATAATGATAAGAAAATGTAGGAACTAAAACTGTGCAGTTTTTATTTAAAAAGGCATCAATAATTTCGTTTGCTTCAATTTTTACGCCGAATGATTTTAATGAAGAATGTATACAAACGCTTTTGTTTTGCAACCCCAATTTTTCAATTGCTTGTTCAAAATCTTTAATTTTCAAAACCACTCAACTCCTTTTTCTTTGATTATAACTTTAAACTAAATTTTTTGCAAGAAAAAACTGCTCGTTATAAAACGAGCAGTTTTGTTATTATTTTTCTTCTTGGTAATATCTGATGTAATCAATGTAATATTTTTGTGGGAACACAGTGTTTTCATCAGGGTCACCAGGCCAACCGCCACCGATTGCAATGTTAACAAGCGCATATTGTGGTCTATCAAAACAATCAAGTTCAGAAATATCACATTTATTGTAATAAACACCGTCGATATAGAATTTAGCGCAGTTTTCATCCCAATCTACACCGAATACATGGAAATCATCTTTGAAATCGCCTTCCATAAGTTCGTAAGCTCTTGGTAAAATGTGACCTGTAGGTTCACCTTTGTAGTGAATAGTAGCTTGACAAATATGGTCACCATGATGATCGTTAAATGGGCAAGTAGCAAAAGTTGTATTGTTACCGCCAACCATTTCCATAATGTCAATCTCGCCACAAGCAGGCCATGGATTTTCACGAATATCTTGACCTAATGTCCAGAATGCTGGCCAAATACCTTGACCATAAGGCAATTTTGCTCTCATTTCAAGTCTACCATGAGTGAAGTTAACTTTGCCGTATGTAGTAAGAGAAGCAGATGTGTAAGGACAATCAGGATCGCCTGTTTTGATTGCTTCAATAACTAAACAACTATCTTTAATATAAGCATTTTCAGGAGTATCAACATATTTTTGAAGTTCGTTGTTACGAACATAACCATGTTCAAAATTCCAATAGTCTCTATTAATTTCTGGTGCGTCAAACTCGTCAGACCAAACAAGTTTCCAGTTTTTCTTTGGATTACCCATTTCAAATAATCCTCCTTTTTAAAAATATCAAATCAATAGTATCATATAGTTGGCGTTTTGTCAATTAAAAAAGAACAATTTTGTATGAAAAAATAACAAATTTATACAATTTTTCATAGTATGTAGTGAAAACCTTATGTTTTCAAGAAATACAATTTAAGGGAGTTTAAATTTATGTTTGATGATATTTTGTGTATGAGAGACACGGCTGTTGAAGAAAAGTTTGATAAAACTTGTATTAATTCGCTTCCGCTTACAATGGCTTTTGTTTCAATGCAAAAGTGGGATGATTTGTATTCGGCAGATGTAGGTCTTTCACGTGGCACAATCTTTCCATCACTTGATAAACCATTTATGGGAAGAAGGATTGAAAAATGACAGAAAAACAAAAACTTATGAATAAACTTCAAATGTATAATTTTGCAGTTATAGAAACAGGACTTTTTTTAGATACGCACCCTTTTGATAAAAAAGCCCTTGCTTATTTTAATAAAGTTAAAAAATTAAAAGAAGAAGCAAAAAAAGAATATGAAAATAAATATGGTCCAACTCTTATGACATCAAATGATAATGATGAAAAATGGGATTGGGCGTTAACAAAATGGCCTTGGGAGGTTGATTGTTAGTGTGGATTTATAAAAAGCAACTTGAATATCCAATAAAAATTGCAAAAGCCAATCCTGGCCTTGCAAAAATCATAGTGAGTCAACTCGGCGGTCCTCATGGTGAGAAAGGCGCAGCAACTCGTTATCTTTCTCAAAGATTCGCAATGCCTTATGATGAGGTTAAAGCAATCCTAACTGATGTTGGAACTGAAGAATTAGCCCACGAAGAGATGGTATCTACCATTTTGCATCAGTTAACAAAAAATATGACGCTTGAGCAAATCAAAAAGGACGGATACGACACCTATTTCGTTGACCATACTGCAGGGGTTTACCCACAAGGTGCATCTGGCACACCGTTTTCAGCAGAAACAATCGCATCAACAGGCGATGTACTCGCAGATTTGCATGAAGATTTAGCGGCAGAGCAAAAAGCTCGCCTTTCTTATGATAATCTCTTGCGTCTTATTGATGACCCTGATGTTTGCGATCCAATAAAATTCTTGCGTGAGCGTGAAATAGTGCATTATCAACGCTTCGGTGAAGCAATGCAAAAAGTTCAAGATAGATTAGATTCTAAAAACTTCTATGCATTCAACCCTGCGTTTGATAAAGGTTGCGGTAAGTAATAAAAAAGAGCCGTGAAAACGGCTCTTTTTAAATTTTTATTTGCTTTATGTTTTACGTGTCCATATTTACGTGATTCCAATCTTCGCCTGTTAAAATCCATTGAATGGCTTTGCGATGTTCCATAACGGTTTCTTCATCAAAATCTTCCGCAAATTTGTTATCTTTAGTCATTCCTCTAAATTTGATGTCAACACAGCCCCAATGGTCTTTCCAACATTCTTTCCATTTTTTATCTAATTCTTCATAAGGTCTTAACTCAACCGAATTTACTAAAGAATCGAAGTCCTTATATGTTTTTAGAAAGGTCATAATTTTTTTATCGGGATATGATATAGTATACATTTTTGAAGGAAATTTTTTTAGAATGCCAAGTGCCCAAAAAAGCACCAATGAAGACTCTATTTCCCAAGAAGAATTTATTTTTTCTTGTTCGGTAGCGGTTCCGTTTAAGACTCTAATTTGATATTCCTCTAAATCTTTTTCTTTTAGAAGATTGTTGATAATATCTGCGTTTTCCTTAAGATAATTTTGCGATTCTGCATTATCATACTTTGTTGATAGACCAACCGACAATACAAATTTAGGGATTATATACATTGCTATTGCTTTTTTGCATATATCACTTTTAGTTTTAATTCTTAGTTGAGTTTCATCATTTTCCCAACCCATATATTCAGCTATATTCCATTTTTTCATATCGCTTATCCTTTCTGCTTTTATGCAATATAGTAATCATAACACAACCATTTTAAAAATTCAACTTTTGCTTGTGTTATTATAATATATAATTCTCTGCACCATTTTTGTCGCATATAATATTTAATGCAATTATTGTTTATTGACTTTTTATAAAACTTTGATACAATAAAGATATAAAAAATCGAGAGTGTGAAAAAATGACTAAAACGGAACAATTAAACTTATTATTTGAAGATTGGGATAAGGCTCGAAAGTGCTATAATGAAGAAAACAATCACGATTTATTTAAATTTTGTTTAGATGGAATTATTGACGAAAAAGAGTTTAATAAGCAAAAAATCAAAG
>JAZRPX010000085.1:0-3009 GCA_045649445.1 Acutalibacteraceae bacterium
AGCAATTTTGTTAAAGAACTGATAATATCTTTCTTTTCAATATTTGGAATAAATATTGAAAATACTTTTTTCATCGATTTTATAAGAAAATTTGCTCATTTTTTTGAATATTTTGTTTTAGGAACGGAGTTAGTTGTTTTCAAAAGCATTTATTACAACGATTCAAAAAAATCAACGTACATTTTCTGTTTTATTGGTCTATTTGTGTCGATTGTTGATGAAATGATACAAATGATTCCGCAGCTCGGCAGAAGTTGTGAATTTTTTGATGTTTGTATAGATAGTTCAGGTGTGGTTTTGGCGTTTTTATCTGTTAATCTTATATTAAAACTTTATAATAAGAAAAATTAATAATTTATTTACTTTACAATATAATTTTAATGTGTTATAATCATTGTATATGTAAAATTTAAGGAGTATTTTATGGTTAAATTAATTAATCATTTTAAAAGATACAGATTTGTATTAAGTGAGCTTGTAAAAAAAGGCATTACATTAAGATACAGAAGAAGTTATCTCGGCGTTTTTTGGACAATGCTTGAGCCGCTTCTTAATATGTTTGTTTTGTATTTTGTTTTTGGATTTTTATATAACAAAGGCGGAACGGCTGGCTATGGCGGCCTTAATTTTATGGTTTATATTCTTTCGGGTAGATTGGTTTATACATATTTCAATCAATCAACAAAAGAATGCACGAGAATAATTCGTTCAAATGCTGCTTTGATTAAAAAGGTTCATATTCCAAAATATTTGTTCCCACTTTCAAATTTGTTTTACAACTATCTTTTGTTTTTAATTTCTTTAATAGTTTTAGCAGTTGTAACAACGGTTTTGATTTTAATGGGTGAACAACCAATGGTAACTTGGGGTGTTTTCCAAATCATAATACCAATGATTAATTTGTTTTTGTTATCTCTTGGCGCTGCATTTATTCTTTCTACAATCGGTGTCTTCTTTAGAGATATGGAATATCTTTGGAATGTGTTTATGACTCTTGTGTTCTATGGTTGTGCAATTTTCTATAGTATGGATAAAATCGGTGGAACAGTGGCAAAAGTGTTAAGTGTTAATCCACTTTATTGTATCATCACCAACTTTAGAGAATGTTTGCAACCTGCAGGCACTTTAACTTGGGGCTATGTTGCTTATTCGTTTGCGTTTAGCGTTGTTGCTATTATAATTGGCGCATTTATGTTTAAAAAGAATCAAGATAAATTCATCTTGCATGTATAATTGTTAAGGAGATAGGGAAATGGCAAAACCTATTTTAAAACTTGATAAAGTAGGAATGAAATTTAATTTAAGTTCTGAAAAAGTTGATAGTTTAAAAGAATATTTTATAAAATTGATGAAAAAAGACCTTCATTATGATGAGTTTTGGGCGTTAAAAGATGTTTCGTTTGAACTTCAAAAAGGTGACCGTTTGGGCATTTTAGGTTTTAACGGCGCAGGCAAATCAACCTTGTTAAAAGTTATTGCGGGCGTTTATAATCCAACAGAGGGTAATGTTTATAAGAGAGGTCTTATCGCACCTTTAATCGAACTTGGCGCAGGTTTTGATCCGCAATATACAGGCGCTGAAAATATTTATCTTTATGGCTCGGTTTTAGGTTTTTCTAAAAAGTTTATTGATTCTAAATATGATGAAATCGTTGAGTTTTCAGGGCTTGAAAAGTTTATAAATGTTCCACTCAAGAACTACTCTTCGGGTATGAAATCTCGTCTTGGATTTGCGATTGCAACAGTTGTCGAGCCAGATGTTTTGATACTTGATGAAGTTTTATCAGTTGGTGATGCTAAATTCAAAAAGAAAAGTGAGAAGAAAGTTACTGAAATGTTTGATAAAGGTGTAACAGTTCTTTTTGTTTCGCATAACACTTCTCAGGTTCTTCGTATATGTAATAAAGCAATTTTACTTGAACATGGTAGGGTAATTGCTTCTGGTTCTGCAGAAGAAGTTTGCAAAATTTATGATGAAAAAATAAATAGTTAAAATTTACTATTGCAAAATTTTAGAAAATATGTTATTATATTTACATATTAAATTTAGTTAGTTAATTAGACCTCTAGTCTAATTTTCTTTGAACACCAAAAAATCACCCCACAATTTGTGGGGTGATTTTTTGTATATAGTTAATCAAACATATCTTTTAATTTATCAAAGAAACTTTTTTGTTTTTTGTAATTCTTATCATTAGAAACACTTTGAAAACGTTCTAAAATTTCTTTTTGTTCTTTGCTCAAGTTTTTAGGTATTTCAACATTGATTTTAACATATTGATTACCTTTAGAATTTCCGTTAACACGCTTAATGCCTTTTCCTGTCAATTTAAACTCATCACCAGGTTGTGTACCTTCGTGAATTTTCAATTTAACTTTACCATCAAGTGTTGGCACAGATATTTCATCACCTAAAGATGCTTGAACAAAAGTAACAGGTATTTCACAATAAACATCGTATCCGTTTCTCTCAAAAATAGGGTGAGGTCTTACAGTAACCTCGATTCTCAAGTCACCATTTGGTCCACCGTTAACACCTGCATCGCCTTGACCTCGAACATTAAGCATCTGCATATCATCAATACCAGCAGGAATATTAACATTGTGGTCTCTAGTTATTCTAACTCTACCTTTGCCTGAACATTTTTCACAAGGAGTTTCAATGATTTTACCACTGCCATTACAACGATTACAAGTTGTTTGAGTTTGAACAACACCAAAAGGTGTTCTTTGTTGAACAACTTGACTACCACTACCATTACAAACAGGGCATGTTTTAGGTGAAGTACCCGGTTTTGCGCCGTTACCACCACAAGTTGAGCAAGTTTCAACATGTGAAACTTTTATTGTTTTTGTACAACCCTTTGCAGCTTCTTCAAAAGAAATAGTAATTCTGGCAGCAGTATCGGCTCCACGTCTCGGAGCATTAGGATTTGAGCGACGTCCGCCACCGCCAAAGCCACCGAATCCGCCAAAGCCACCACCGAAAAGGTCAGAAAAAATATCACC
>JAZRPX010000086.1:0-8562 GCA_045649445.1 Acutalibacteraceae bacterium
TCTGAGACCCAAGGAGTTGACTATAAAGCTTGTCTTCCTAAGACCGCTTGGCCTCCGACTTGATGTTGGTGGTTCATAATTGCCGCCGCCTGATGTTGGAGAAACACTTGCGCCTGAAGCATAAGGAGCTGAACCAATAACAATTGAATCTGAAGAAAGAGGGTTGCCGTAATTCATAAACTGGAAGTGAACGAATTTTGCAGTAGCAGGAATACTTGCAGTATCAATTGTTAATGTGTATTTTTTACCGCTATCAAATGAGTTTGCAAGTTCGTTTGACCATGTTTTATCATCGAAAGAATATTTCATATGACATTTATCAGTACCATTTTTATTAGAAAACGTTGGATAAAAATCAAATGAAATTTTATCTGTGCTACCTAAAAGGGTTGAGAAATTTTTAAGGTCCATAAAGCATTGGAACATATTGATATAGCCAGAACCTTTAGCATATAAAGTGAACAATTTATTACTGTTTGAGTAAACAGGGTTTTGCGCATCAGCACCCCAACCGCCAGTGTATGAAACAACTGTTTCAGGAACAACGATTGAATCAACATCAAAAGCATCGCCAACAGAACCTGAAGCACTTGCAGATGTTGGTGCGGTTGATTGAGCTGGGTCAGTAGGAACTGTTGTTACAACAGAAGACCCTGCAACATAAGGAACAGTACCCATAATAACAGCATCGTCTTTAATCTGGTCGCCATAGTTCTGGAATTGGAAGTAAACTGCCCAAGCGCCTGAAACAAATTCTGATTTGTCAATAGTTAAGGTGTAAGTTTCGCCGCTTTTGATTTTATGAGCAAAGTCAGGCGAGTAAGAGCCTTCGCTGCCTGCGCCGAATGCATATTTAACATACATTTCATTAGCGCCGCTCTTTGTTGTGAAAACAGGATAGATGTCAAATGAGAACACATCTGCACTGTTTGCCAAGGTTTCAAACTGCTTGATTGGTAACATACATTGGAATTGACTTATGTAAGCGCCTGTATTATTACATTCAAGAGTAAACACCTTGTCGTTGTTTGAGAATGTAGGATTTTTTGCGCCTGCACCCCAAGCGGCACCACTCGAAGCACTGAAAACCGCTATGGAATCGTGAACAACTAATCCTTCTGCGTTTGAAATAACAAGTCCAAATGATGATATTACAACTAAAATAGCCAAAAATATCACGCTGGAAGCCTTTAAAAATCTTTTCATTGTTTTTTCCTCCTAAATTGATTGATTTAAAAAGTCAATGTTTGTTGCAAGTTTATTATACGATAAACCGCTTGTTAGTTACATCTAAATTCGTGCTTGAAGCATTTAATTTTATGCACGGCCTATTGCAATTATTTTGATTTCAATGTAAAATGATAACACAAACAAAATCGGAGGAATATTCTATGAAGAAAATCTTATCATTACTTTTGGTTGCTTTGATGATAATAAGTTCAACCTTAATTTTATCAGCAAACGCAGGCTCTGTTAAAGGCGATGCTAATTCGGACGGCGCTGTTGATTTGAAAGACATTTTAATTATGAGAAGGCATTATGTTGGCTATGAGGTAGAAATAAACAAAACCTCTGCCGATTATAATAATGATAGTGTAGTTGACATTATAGATATATTATATACAAGAAAGAAACTCGCAGGTCTTATTGTTGAGGATTCTGAAATAACAACTGCGCAAACGATAGAAACAACGTCTGCAAATAATAACACAGACATTCCGTCGGATTATATAAATGATTTATCAGGCGGTGTTCAGGTAAACCAAATAGGTTATAATGTTTCTTCTTCAAAAACGGCAAAACTAACAGAAGAAATTTCAGTTTCAAAAGTTAATTCTCTTATAAATAGTGTTCGTTGTTATGTTGTAGATGAAAACACAGGCAAGGTTGTTTATTCAGGCTTATCTTCAACAAGAGCGTTTGATACAAACACTTCGCGTTTTGTTTCAACATTTGATTTTTCAGATGTTAAAGCATTGGGCAAATATAAAGTTTGTGCTCCTGATGGTTATTCATATACTTTTGAGATTAAAGATAACCCATACAAACAAGTAAACAACGCTTTGATTACAGCGCTTTATTATAATAGATGTGGTGACGCATTGAAATCATCAGTTGTTGGTGATTTGTTTGCTCACGATGTATGCCATTCGGGCGACACACCGGTTTATATTCTCAACAAACTCGATACAGACCCAAATAGCTCCACTTATGGCAAATACATTCAAAGTGAAGTTAAAAAAGCGTCTGACTTCTTAGGCGGGTTACACGATGCAGGTGATTATGGCAGATATACAACCCCTGCAAATCAAGTTGTTGCAGACTTGCTTATGACTTATGAAATGTTTGGTAATACCGCTGATTGTAAAATTGTACCTGATAGTGAATCTGATTTGTTAGCAAATGCAAAACACGAAATGCAATGGCTTCTTACAATGCAAGATGAAACTTCAGGCGGTGTTTATTGGCGTATTGCTACAAAAGAATTTGTTGAATATGGCAACAAACCAGATGCAGACAGATTCTTTAAAGAAACAGGTCTTTATGTATCTCACGTAACATTAAAAGCAACAGCAGGTTTTGTTGGTGCGGCTGCAATGAGCGCGAGAGCATTTAAAGATATAGACCCTGCATTTTCTAAACAATGTTTAGCTGCGGCTAAAAAGGCATATGTTTATGTAAAAGCAAATATGGAAAATCCTGATGCGCATAAAGGTTTTGAAAACAGTTCTGAATATCCATCTGTTAACGCAGGTTCTTATGGCGATAATAACAAAGCCTGGAGTGATATTTGGTGGGCTGCATGCGAATTATACAGAACAACAGGCGAAGAAACTTATAATAATGACGTTAAATCATTGTTTGAGCGCAAAACCGCAAAAGAAATAGGATTCTCATACTGTGATATTTCTGCTTATAGCACAGGTGGTGCTGGTTCATTTGCTTATATTATGGCAAACGGCGCAGATGCAACAATCAAAACTTCATTGCTTGAAGCTTTTGAAACCTCTGCTAACGCAAATGTTAAAACAAGCGAAAAAGATAAATATAATATCGCTATGACTTCTGGCGACTATCAATGGGGCTCAAACCAGATACTTTGTGTAAAACTTAAAGTTATGGTTATGCTTGATTACATCAATAACACTACTGAATACGAAAGTGTTATTAGAGATAATATTTGTTATATGTTGGGTAGAAATGCTGTTAACACATCTTTTGTTACAGGTTATGGTAGTTTAACTCCAAAAGATATCTGCCATGCTCCATCTGCTCATTTAAGGGTTAAATACAATTTATATACCCCTGCACCTGGCTTTATTGTTGGTGGCGCATATCCAAACGGCGGAACTTTTGAAGATAACCACGATAATTATGCTTGTAATGAAGTTTGTGTATATTGGAATTCATCAGCAATTGTTGTATTTAGTTACATAGTTAATTACGATAGTTAAATCAAGAAAGGTATAAGGTAATGAAAAATATTAGAGTTTATTTAAGTTTGTTTTTAGCATTGATGATTGTTTTAACACATATTTCGTTAATCACAAATGCTAACAACCAATCATTGATAAATGATGTTGAGGGAACAACTGTTACATCAACAACTGAACCTACAACAGTTTTACCTGAAACTGATGATTATGTAATTAAATTTTCATCTTCTCAGGCAAATAAACTGCTCACTTGTGATGAAATGGCAACATTATTAGGCGAGGGCGTTTCAAATGGCGGAGAATATGAAATTGAAGGTACAACTGAAGGCGCAAGTGTTGTATATAATGATGATTATTCTATAACATTGTCAAAACCATCAACTCTTTATGGTGTTAACCTTGAAGTACCAGTTACTGATGAAATGCGCAATGAATATATCAAAAACACATCTCATAATTTAAGAGTTTCATTTTATCTTGCAAAATCATTGAATGAAGATTTGTTGTTTGCAAATACACAGGTAAGAATTTATACAAGATTTAAAACTCAAGGGCAGATTACAATTGAAGATAATACACTTACAAGTTATTTGAAAAGTTCGAGTTTAAAAAGTGTTCATGCAAGCGCATATCAACCTTTTATAAACAAAGAATTCCAACTTATTGATTTTGATGAGAATGTTCTTGAAAATCTTGATAATGTAGAAAGTATTATCATCAGTCTTTATCATTATGAATACACTGATGCAGTTGTTGAGTTTTCTGGTATTGCTTACGAGAATAATGCGCCAAAAATCAAACAATTTGTTGCACCTACTCCTGAAACACCGGATAAAAGCGTTACTTTGTTTGAATACCGTAGAGAATATGATAAAAAATGGACAGGACACCCATCTACTGTTAAATACAATCCAAATGGTGGTTATAAAGCAACAGAATATAAAACTACCGAAATCGGCGATGTTTACTTAAAAAATATCAACGATGTTTCAACAAAACAATTAACTCTTTATTATGATTTTGATAAAGATATGTTTAATAAAGGTATTGTAACCGCAAATCAGGAAGGCGGTTCAAAACAAGCAACTATAACATTGAATGTCACAAAACTTCATGATACAAACAATGAAGAAATGTTGGCAGAATTCCAGTTGCAGTTCTTTATGTATGATGGAAGCGTTAAAACTCTCTTTCAAGAATGGGTAAGCCAAGGAACTCAAAAGACATTTCAATTTGATGTTTCAGAAGTTGATATAAACTCGGTGTCATATATTAAATTAAGTCTTCAGAATTATTGGAAATACTGCGCTGAAGATGGCAGATTCTATGACTTTGACCAAAAGGTTGAGGAAGATGGAAAAATTTATTGTAGAGATAATTTAGGCAACGAAAAAGTTGATGTTACAGATAAAGTTCTTGTTGATAGAACAATGAGAAATATTGAAGCATTTGTTTCTCGCATTAAAACTGTAGGAACAGTTTTGGAAGAAACAACAGCAACTACTGTTATCGAAACAACAACACCGAGTGAGCCAGTAGAAGATTATGAATATGCTGGTTATCATTTTATGGATTTCAAACAAGAATCGCTTAATGAATGCTATGGTAATAATCCATCTCATATTGATTTCTTGTTTGATGACCATTATCAAAGATATTCTCTCGAAAAAAACACATATAAAGACAATAATTCGAGTGGAACAAAAATTGAAGGTGATGACCAGTATAAATTGGATTTCGCAGAAGCTTCGGGTCTTTCTTCAGGTGGTTATCAGTTGCAAATAAGTTCAGGATTTGAAAAATCACAAGTTCAATATCAATCTTCGTATTTTAAATCAGGCGCTTTAGAAGATGCCGAGCGTACCTCGTCAACTCAAGACCACGAAAAACCTTTAGAGCCACAAAATGAAAAATACGATTATACCGAACAAATGGCAAATGCTATTAAATATGCAAATGAAAATCCAGACCCAAAACTTACAGGTTATCTTGCTATGGATGTTTATCTTGTGTCATCAATACATGGATATAAAAACTCTAAAAACAAAACCTATAAAGCTTGGTGTAAAAAGAACAACAAAGAGTTAGCAGATGAAAAAAGCGGCGCAGAAATTCAACTTATGATTCACGCTAAAGATAAAGATGGCGTTGATTGTTCAACAGAAGTTGTAGCATCTGTTATGCCTGGAAATAAAACAACTATATTTATTGATGTTTCTGAACTAAATGCAGAAAATGTAACCAATGTAAGAGTTGTTGCTCAAAACTATGGCAATCTCGCAAATAGAGAGCAAGGTGGCGACAATTTAACATGCGGTATTACAAATGTTACTGCAAGATATTCTGCAATCTATGTGCCTGGAAACAAACAATCTGAAGAAATAACAACTACTATTTTAGTTACTCGTCCTTTTGACGAAAAAGATGCTAAAAAAATCAAAAAGCTATATGATAAATTACCAGGTCTTTCAGTTGATGATTATGAAACAGAAGCAGACTATGATAAATTAGCTGCATTCCAAAAAGTCTGGACAGATGCATCTGATGCAACTCAAAAATATTGTGAAGAAGAGTATGACATTGATTATGCTTCTATCGGTATGCTTGAGATGGATGTTTATGATAAGATTTACGGTTCAGGCAGTTGGGAAGACGAAGATTCTGATGACGTTTTTTCGCCAAGCACTGATGATATGGCGTTCCCTGCGATATCGTTATTGTTAGTTTGTCTTTCGGGTTGTATCATTTTCAAATCAAGAAAGAAAAGATAAGGGTAAAGGTGTAAAATGAAAAACTTAAAAAGATATTTATGTTTGGTTATTACAGTTATATTAACATTTACAATGTTTGTAATTCCATACAATGCAGGAGCTGATTATACAAATATGAGAGATATTACTGCTTATGACCTTGTTAATGAAATGAATGCAGGAATTAGCATAGGAAATTCCCTTGATTCTGTTGGAAATTCCAGTAGCACAAATGAAACCTCGTGGGGAAATCCAAAGGTTACAAAAGATTTAATACTTGCTTATAAAAAAGCAGGTTTTAATACGATTCGTTTGCCGGTAACTTGGCAAAATCATATGAGTAGCACAGGTGTTCCTACTACTTCTTGGATCAATCGTGTTAAAGAAATTGTTGATTGGATTTTAGAAGAAGACCTTTATTGTATTTTGAACACTCATCACGAGGGTGGTTGGTTGCATACAAGTGAAACCGGAATGGCTGACAGAAAAGACAAATTCGGTATTCTTTGGACTTCTATTGCAAATAAGTTTAAAGATTATGGCGACCATCTTTTGTTTGAAGGATATAACGAAATTCAGAAAAAAGAAGGAGATTGGTCTCCTGCTTCTGAAACCGATTATAAAAATGCAAACATTTTATCTCAGGTTTTTGTAGATGCAGTAAGAGCAACAGGTGGAAATAACACTAAAAGAACTCTTATTATCAGTACGTATGGCGCTATCCATGAAACTTATGGTTTTGAGTTACCGAAAGATATAATTGCAGATAGATTAGCAGTTGAATTCCATTGCTATTATCCGCAACAATTCTGTTTTGTTTGGGGAACTCAAAAAACTTGGGGCTCAAAAAGTGATTTGGCAACGGTTGAAGCATATTGCGAAACTTTCTATGATGCGTTTTCATCAAAGAAAATTCCTGTAATTTTAGGTGAATTCGGCGCGGTTAATAAAAACAACGCAGATGCCCGCGCAGCATATACAAAAACAGTTGCGCAGAATTGTAAAAAATATAAAATTAAACCTGTTTGGTGGGATAATGGCGACACGGGCGAAGATTTATTCGGTGTTGTTAACAGATATAATTATGAAATTACTGCTCCTAAAATTATAAGCGAATTGATTGATAATTCAGAATCAATTCCTTTTGTAACAACCACAACTACAACCACAACAACCACTAAACCTACCACAACTACTACAAAATATGACCCAAGTGTAGATGACTTTTTTACAGAACAAAGTGAAAGCACAACTGTTACAACTCAAAGCGTGCCTACACAACCAACGCAAAGCCAGAGTGTGCCTACACAGTCTGCTACACAGCCAACGCAAAGCCAGAGTGTGCCTACACAGTCGGCTACACAACCAACACAAAGTCAAAGCATTACAAATGCTACTTTGCAACCGACAACAAAACCTACGGTAATGGTGCAAAGGCCAACAATTGGCAAGGTAACAGGGATAAGAACTGAATTTGAATCGGTAAACAATGTTAAGATTTCGTGGGCAAAAGTCGATGATGCTGATGGATATGTGATATACAAGGCAAGCGGAGATAATTATACTGAATATTTAGGTAAAGTCTACAAAAATTCATTTAGTATGACTTTGGCAAGAGGAAGCGTTGCTAAATTTAAAATTCTGCCTTTTAAAGTAGTAGATAATATAACTTTCTTCTCTGATTATTCAAGTGAGATTTCAGTTTCTGTTTTAGCTGCAAAACTGTCAACTGTAACTAAAAGCGTTGCAAAAAAACAAGCAAAATTCAATGTTAAAGAAGTTGTAGGCGCTTTTGGGTATGAAATAAGATATTCTCTTAAAAAGAATTATAAAAAAGAAAAAGTGAAAACATCTGCAAACGGTAAATTCACTTTGAAAAAACTTAAGAGAAAAACAAAGTATTATGCTAAAATAAGAGCTTATACAATGGTAAACGGAAAGAAAGTTTACACCTCTTATAAAAAGGTTAATTTTAAAACTAAATGATAAAAAAGCGTGATTATTCACGCTTTTTATTTAAAATCGGTGAAAATTTATGTATTTAAAGAGTAAAAAACTATCAATTGATACAGAAAATAAAATACTTTCGCTTCTTAATGAAATGACATTAGAAGAAAAAATCGGTCAATTAAATCAAGTTAGTCCTTCTCCTGTTGGCGCATTTGAAATACCCGAAGAAGAACTTAAAAAAATGCTTGAAAGCGGAAGAATTACAAAGGAAGAATATGAATATTCAAAGCAGAATGATTTGTTTGATAGAAATGAAGATGATGTTCGTAAAGGGCTAATCGGTTCTTTGCTTGGCCAAGCAGACCCTAAAAAGATAAATCGTTTGCAAAGAATAGCAGTAGAAGAAACAAGGCTTCATATTCCTT
>JAZRPX010000087.1:0-7576 GCA_045649445.1 Acutalibacteraceae bacterium
AAACAACTTCTTTGCCTAAATGCTCTGAAAGACGAGCAGCTACAGGAGCTAAAGACAATTCAGGTTTTGCTTCACCCTTTGGTTTGCCAAGGTGTGAACAAAGAATAACTTTACCGCCATCAGCGATAAGCTTTTTAATTGTAGGAAGTGCAGCAACAATTCTGTTTTCATCTGTGATTTTGCCATCTTTAAGTGGCACGTTAAAGTCACATCTAACGAGAACTCTTTTGCCTTTTACATTAATATCATCTACTGTTTTTTTGTTTAATGTCATCATAATTAAACATTCCCTTTCTCAAAAAAATTAAATGCGCGAGCTTAAAAAACACAAGCCCGTAATGACCTAACATATATTGTATATTATTATACTCAATTTTTCAAGTAAAATATTAAAAAAATAAAAAGTTTATAAAATTTATTTAAACTCACTCTCATTTCATAGCGCTTTTTTGTTAATATTTTAACAAATGCTTTACTTTTTTGAAAAAAGTGGTATAATATTTTTGTCTTTGCGTGAGTTGAATTGATTTATATGGCATTTTCTCAAAAGTCATTCTGAGCGAAACGAAGTGGAGTCGAAGAATCTTTGTTTTAAAGATGGTTCGACTGCTCAAGATCCTTCGACTGCGCTCAGGATGACACGAATGAAGTTTTATATAAATCGAATTCGTAGTTCTTGCGTTTATTTAGACTGACTTTTAGAAAGGAGAGAAATTGATGCTTTTTGTGGTAGACATAGGTAATACAAACATCACGCTAGGTGTTTTTGATGGCGAAGTTTTGAAAATGAATGCAAGACTTTCTACTGATAAAACCAAAACCGCTGACCAATATGCAATTGAGATTTCAAATGTTTTGAAAATTCATGATATTGAACGAGAGAGTTTAGACGGATGTATTGTTTCGAGTGTTGTACCTTCATTAACATCTGCTTTTAAAAAAGCTTGTGATTTGCTTAAAATCAAAGAAACGCTTTTTGTAGGACCGGGAGTTAAAACAGGGCTTGATATTAAGATTGATAATCCTGCTCAACTTGGCGCTGACTTAGCAGTAGGCGCAGTTGCGGCAAAATCCAAATACAGTTTGCCTTGTGTTGTTTTAGACCTTGGAACCGCTACAACAATTAGTGTTTTAGATAAAGATGGCGCTTTTTTAGGTGGGCAGATTTGTGCAGGTCTTGGAATCTCGCTTGAAGCTCTTAACAATAAAACATCTCAACTCCCCGGCATTTCAATTGATACGCCTAAATCAGTTATTGGTAAAAATTCAATTGACTGTATGAAAGCAGGTCTTGTTATTGGCACGGCTTGTATGATTGATGGGCTTATTGACCGAATTGAAGAAGAACTTTCAATGCCTGTTAGTGTAGTGGCTACAGGAGGTCTGGCTAGTGAAGTTATCAAAAATTGCAAGAGAGAAATTGAAGTTAACGATAATCTTTTGCTTGACGGATTACGAGAAATCTATTTAAAAAACAAAAAATAAAAATTAAAATCTAAAAGAGTTGCATCGAATCTTCGAGCAACATCAGGAGGACTTTATTATGGCAACAAAAAGAAATGACAGTATTAAAAAATTAGTTTTAACCGCTGTTTTTATGGCGATTACTGCTTTTTTGCAACTTTTTGCAAGTAGTTTTACAGTTGGAACGGTTAGCTTTTCAATTGTGCTTATTCCTATTGTTATCTGTGGCATTTTAGTTGGTAAAATGGGCGGCTTTTTAACAGGTCTTACCTTTGGCGTTATCACTATGGTTGGTGGTATTACGGGTGGCGATGTTTTCACTGCTACTTTAATGCAATCAGGCACTCGCGGATTTCTTCTTACAAGTTTAATTTGCCTTGTAAAAGCAAGTATGGCAGGTCTTGTTTCGGCAATTGTTTATAAAGCGCTAAAAAACACAAATCAGTTTGTTGCAACTATTTGTGCAGCTGCTACTGCCCCTATTGTTAACACAGGGCTTTTTATTCTTGGTATGCTTACTATGACCGATATTTTAAACGATGCGTTTTTACAAGGTGGCTCGGTTATTTATTTCTTGGTTGTAGTTTGCGCAGGAGTTAACTTTATTATTGAATTGTTAGTAAATCTTATTTTTGCACCTGCTATTTATCATTTAATCAAGGCAGTGTCGAAAGGTAAAATTTAAAATATGAAAAACATTAAAAATCTTCAAAACCGAATCAGCAATGGTTCGGTTTGTGTTATAGAAAATCCTATTAATATGCGTTATTTTACAGGTAGCAATATTGATACAGGGCTCTTGATAATAGCAAAAGAAAGTTGCTTTTTTATAACTGATTTTCGTTATATTGAAGTTGCAGAGAAATATTTTGAGAATAGCATTGTAAATGTAACTTTGCAAGACAATTTATCTTTGCAATTAAGTGAAATTTTCAATAACTGCAATGGTAAAAAGCTCCTTATTGAAACAAATTATCAAAGCATTTCTAAACTTTCATTTTTCAAAAAAATCACTGAAAATGTTGTGACTGATAACTCGTTTGATAGAGTGGTTTCAGAACTTCGCAGTATTAAAACACTTTATGAAATTGAGCAAATTAGGAAAGCGCAAAACATTACTGACAAGGCGTATGAGCATATATTAAATTTTATAAAACCAGGCGTTAGAGAGAAAGATTTAGCGCTTGAAATTGAGTTGTTTATGAGAAAGCAAGGCGCTGAAGGTGTTTCTTTTAACCTTATCACAATTTCGGGTAAAAATACTTCGTTACCACATGGTGTGCCGAGTGAAAAGCAAATTGAAAATGGCGATTTTGTTACTATGGATATCGGTTGCAAGGTAAACGGATATTGCTCTGATATGACACGAACAGTTGCAGTTGGGTTTGCAACTGATGAGATGAAAAAAGTTTATGAAACTGTACTTGCTGCTCAACAAAAGGCGCTTGAAACTATAAAAGCAGGCGTTTTGGCAAGTGATGTTGATAAAACAGCAAGAGATTACATATACGAGAGTGGCTATGAAGGGTGTTTTGGACATTCTACAGGTCACGGGGTTGGGCTTTTTATTCACGAAGCGCCAACTGTTTCAACAAAGAGTGAAACTGTTTTAGAAGAAGGAATGGTTATTACTTGTGAGCCAGGAATTTATCTTAAAGACAAATTTGGCGTTAGAATTGAAGATATGGTTGCAGTTACTAAAAACGGTTATATAAACTTTACAAAATCAAAAAAAGACTTGGTGATTCTTTAATCACCAAGTCTTTTAGTTTTATTTAGAATTTTCAATTACTGAATCAATGTATTCTTGACAATTCCATTTCAACTCGCTACGCTCTAAAATTTGAACATCGCCACCATCATCCCACAAAAATACTGGAATGCCATATTCAGCTGCGCCACCTACAACATTTTTACCATAAGATTCTTTGTCGTAAGTACTAGCACTTTTAACTCTGCCTGATTCGCCTAAAACTGCGCCGATGCCATGTTCATCTGCAAATTTTCTCATTGCAGAGAACACCCAATCATTCGCATCTTTATTATAAGCATCCGGTTGATACCAATGAACATCTAAAATAATATGTTTATCATCATTTGGGACTTTAACATTATTAATTTGATTGTCATACCATTGCGCGCCGTAAGTTGGAAGCATTAAATATCTGTCGGTATTATTTCCACCTGTTGCTCTTACTGTATCAACAAAGATTTGATAAAGTTCATTAAGTCTGGCAAAAGATTCTTTAGAATGGCCCCACCAACATTTATTTTCTTCATCGCCTTCGCAACCATCAAAACCAACTGTTGCTGTAACTTCATTAAGACCTTCTAAAATGAGTTTATCATTATAATCTTTAAATTCTGTTGCAATTTGTTTCCAAAGAACAGCATATTTTATTTTTATTTGTTCCCATTCGTTTTCATCTACCGAAATGTTAAGCCAGAATTGGTCATCATGATGCATATTAACAATAGTGTAAACATCATTTTTGAGGCAATATTCTGCAACTTCTTTAACTCTGTTCATCCAATCTTTCTTGATAACATATTCGCCATTTTTCTCTTCAACCTGCAAATACCAGGTCACAGGAATACGAATCGCACCAAATCCACTTTTAACAACGAAATCTATCATTTCTTGAGTTGTTTTTGGGTTATTCCAACCGGTTTCTTGTTCTTCTACTGTAGGCGTATCAGAAATGTCACCCCAAATTTGACAAGCATCTAATGTGTTACCGAGATTCCAACCTGCACCCATTTTAGAGCAAACTTCTTGCGCTTCTAACGAAAAGTCGCCAGTTTTTAAATCTTCTTTATATTCTACTTTAGCAGGTTCAGTTGGGGTTTGAGTTTCTGTTGTTGGCTTTTTGCCACAAGATGCAAACGAAAACGCCAACGCAATAACAAGCATTAAACTTAAAATTCTTTTCATAAAAATCACTCCATTTCTTAATTTATTTAATTATACTAAAACGGCTGAAATATGTCAACAAAACATTTTTAAAAAAGTCCTTGACAAAATGATATGTTTATATTATAATCTTAAATGTTGCAAAACGAATATGGTGGGTATGGCGTAGTTGGTTAACGCGTCAGTTTGTGGCACTGAAGACCGTCGGTTCGAATCCGACTATCCACCCCAGTCGAGAACCTCGACACGTAAAACGCGTGTTGAGGTTTTTATTTTGACCAAAAATTCACTCGCGTTGTAAACTGTTGTAAATCACAAATCCAAGAACACCTTTATGGTGTTCTTTTTTTATACTCTGGTTGTAAGGATTCGAACCGAATGCAAAATTAAAAGGAGTTCCAAAAAGGAACTCCTTTTAATTTTATTTCACTTTAACTTTTTGTGTTTTAGACCAAGCAGAATATGCTTTTTGTTTGCCAGAAACTATCATCGCTCTAATTTGAACTTGATACTTACCTGCTTTAAGTTTTTTTATTATTTTTGTTGCAGTTTTCTTTGTGTTAAAGGTCTTTGTTTTCCATTTGCCTTTAATTCTATATCTTACTTGAAAGCCAGTTGCGTCTTCAACGCTTGTGTATTTAACTTTAAACCGCTTTTTACCTTTTATTGATTTAAATTTAGGAACTTTTAAAGTTAAATTAGCAGTTGTTTTACCTGTTTCTAGAACTTCACCACATTCAAAACAAACCTTATCGCCAGTATAACCTTTAGCAAAATATGTTGACACCTTAAAGTTTTTAGTAACAGGTATGTGAGCACAAATTGTTGGTTTTTCTATTGGTTTAGTAGGTTCATCAGGAATTATTGGCGCATCTAATTTTGGTATTGATTCTATTTCAATAACTTCATTACAAACTGTACATTTTTTACCTTTTTTACCTTCATTATCAATAGTTGCAGGAGTTATTACAACCCATTCATTTGATGGTGTGTGGTTAAGTTTTGGAATTATTGTTTGCAAATCAACAATTTCTCCGCAATTTTTACATTCAGAACCTTGCGAAAGACCTGATTGTTTGCAACTTGCAGAAACTTCTGGTATTACTTTTGTTTTATGACGATTAGGCGGATTTGGAATACCACTAAATACATAGCCACATACTGTACAGTAAGTTGTATGAAGAATGAAACCACCAACATCTCTTTCCGTTGTTGCGTTTTCGTGTTTTCCAGCCCATTCAAAAATAAAATTATCATAAGAAACCTTATAAGAATTCGATTCCTTGGCGTCTTTGATTTTAATTGTTACACAAAAATATTTTGCCATTACAGGTTTTAATGATATATCATGATTAGATGAAGATGCACTAGCAGACTCTAATGTTTCAAAATTTTCATCAAGCAAACCAATCCTCACAATTGCTGAACTATTATCATTTTCATCACTTGATGAAAAACCAACATAACTTTGACAAATAAACTCTGGATTTTCTTTTAAAGCCATAACCGCTTTACGCAGTTTTGCGGAATTATTCCCGCTTATATTGAAATAAAGCGTTGTTAAATTATTGTTTTCTTCAGGAGTTACAGAATATCGCCCATCTTCTGAAAAATTAATTGAACCAACATTTTCTGATAATTCTTCAATATAATCATCTTGACCAAATTCAAATAACTTAAAATATTTATAGCAAGGATAATCACAACTATAACAATAATCCTCGTGTGCTAGAGGTTTTGAAAACGGCTTATCATCTGTATCTAAATTATCAATTATAAGATATGTATTAATGCTAGAATTAACAACCAAATAATAGGTTATTCCCTCATTTAAAACATAGTTTCCTTCTAACATTTCAGGACGATTAAAGTTTTCATCAAAAACATCAAAATAAAACACACATTTAAGATAATCATCAGAGTCATAAATTTTATAAACACCTGTTTTTTCAGGAATAAATTTGAATGCTTTATTGTTACCTATAGCAAAGTTTCTATTATCAATATAAATAACGCCCTCATCTGTTATTGCTTTTTCAAAACAATAAACATTCGCCATATCTGTACCTTTTATAGAATTAAAAGTAACATCAACCTGTGTTCCTAAACCATTGCCACAACCATAATCATAACAGCTGATTTCTATACGAACATATTGAATTTCATTATTGTATTCTTCTTTGATAAATCTTGAAACATCGAAGACATAAATACTTGTCTGCCCAGAACTTAAAGCATTTTTATGAGTTGTAGCGATAGTTTCAGAATCAGGAGAAGACAACAAATCAACTTTAAAATCAGGGCAACAATCTTTTCCGTAAGAATTCAAAGCAGAATTCATTTTAACTCCAATAGATAAAAAACCATCAAACGAAATACACGCTTGTCTAATTGCGCCTTTCATAGCTTCCTGGTCGGTTACTTTAAAATAAGCTACATATTTATTTTGAACATGGTCGCTTTTAATTGTAACAGACCCATCATTAGATGCTTTTACAATTGTAGGTTGTAAATTTTCTGCCGTTAAAGAAGCGTCGTAGTTTTCATCAACAAAATTATAAGCATCAATAGGAACTTCTATTTCTGTTTCGTTTCCCCAAAGGTCATTTATAGTAGAGCCCTCTGCGAAAACCGATAAGCCAAACGCCGGAACTATTGACAAAACCATTAGTAACGAAAGAATAATTGATACTAGTTTTTTCATATTTTTTCTCCTTACGCTTATATAACTATACATATAATATCCTAATATTATTGTACCCCTCCCCGTAAAATTTTGTCAATTGTAAATTTAAACAAAATTCCAACTGTTTTTTTGACGCTTTGCACAACGCATTTTGAGATAAAAAAAGTGTGAGTTTAAAACTCACACTTTTTGTTTTTATAAACCTAATTTTACTAAAAGTTTTTGAACAGCGCTTCCATCGTTATTGCAAATAAAGGTTTCATTAAACTTATTAATTTTTGCAAAGTCATAGTTTTCAACATCCATAATTGCTTTTACTATTAACTCTGGGTCATCATAAACCTTGCAAGGCAACACTGCTTCATATTTAAAGTTAGTTTGCAATTCTCTTAATCTTTGAGCAGCAAAAGGCGCATAAGCAAAAGCTGGTTTTCCAGCGGCAAAAGAAGCAAAAAATTCTTCAGAGAACGAACCAACAATTACATCTGCTACTGACATTGCTTCATAAGGAG
>JAZRPX010000088.1:0-9571 GCA_045649445.1 Acutalibacteraceae bacterium
AAACATCTCACTACGTCGTACTACCGCGGTGGAAAACAGAGTTTTCAAGGCCTCCCCTACCTGCATCAAACACAAACTTCCTAGCATCAAGAAAGCCCCTTTAACATCGCCACCGAGTACACCTGCTTGGATAGCAGCACCAACAGCAACACATTCGTCAGGGTTGATACCTTTGAATGGCTCTTTACCGAGGAAGTTCTTAATAGCATCGTTAACAGCAGGAATTCTTGAAGAACCACCAACCATCAAAACTTTATGAATTTCTGAAGCAGAAAGACCTGAGTCTTTAAGCGCTTGTCTTACAGGAACCATTGTGGCTTCAACCAAATCAGCAGTAAGCTCGTTGAATTTAGCACGAGTTAATGTTGCTTCATAGTGTTTAGGGCCTGTAGCATCAGCATAAATAAATGGTAAGTTAATATCTGCTTGTGTAACGCCTGAAAGGTCAATTTTAGCTTTTTCAGCAGCATCTTTAACTCTTTGCATAGCCATTTTATCGCCTGATAAATCAAGACCTTCTTTTGCTTTGAAATCAGCTACGATAAAGTCCATAATTCTCTTATCAAAGTCATCACCACCAAGACGGTTGTTACCAGCAGTAGCAAGAACTTCTTGAACACCATCGCCCATTTCAATAATTGAAACGTCGAAAGTACCACCACCTAAGTCATAAACCATAACTTTTTGGTCGTTTTCTTTATCAACACCGTAAGCAAGCGCAGCAGCAGTTGGCTCGTTAATAATACGTTTAACTTCAAGACCTGCAATTTTACCTGCGTCTTTAGTTGCTTGACGTTGAGCGTCTGTAAAGTAAGCAGGAACAGTAATAACTGCTTCTGTAACAGGTGAGCCGAGATAGCTTTCAGCGTCAGCTTTTAATTTTTGCAAAATGATAGCAGAAATCTCTTGTGGAGTATAATCTTTATCATCAATTTTAACTTTATAATCTGTACCCATTTCTCTTTTGATAGATGCGATTGTTTTGTCAGGATTAGTAATTGCCTGACGTTTAGCAATTTGACCTACCATTCTTTCACCATCTTTTGAAAAAGCAACAACAGATGGAGTTGTTCTTGAACCTTCAGCGTTAGCAATAACAACAGGTTCGCCACCTTCAATAACAGCAACACAAGAGTTTGTTGTACCAAGGTCAATACCAATAATTTTACCCATAATAAAATCTCCTTTTAAGAAAATATAATAATCATTATTTTATAAATTAATCGCAATTAGCGACTTTAACCATTGCAGGACGTAAACAATTGTCACCCAATTTATAGCCAACCTGAAGAACTTCTGTAACAATGTTTTCACCAACAGATTCGTCTTCAACTTTCATAACGGCCATATGGAAATTAACATCAAATTGTTCACCAACAGGATTGATTTCTTCAAGACCTAGTTTGTTAAGTTCTGAAATCATTCCTTTAATAGTCATTGAAACACCTGCAGCATAACCTTCAGAATTTTCATCAGCGCTTAAAGCTCTTTGAATATTATCAAGTGAAGGAAGTATAGCTTTTAATGTTTCACCTTTAACAAAAGAAGAAAGCTTTTCTTTAGCCGCAGTTTCTCTTTTTTTATAGTTATCAAATTCAGCTGCGGTTCTAAGCAACAAATCTTTTGTTTCTTGTAGTTCAGTTTTAAGTTGTTCATTTTCTTTAACTAACTTGTCATCTTTTTTAGAAGCTTTAGCTTTTGCTTTAGTTTCTTTTTTATCGTTAGCGTCGTTTTCAACAACTTCGCGTTTTTCTTCGCTCATCTTAAAACTTTTCCTTTCGTGAAATTTGGAATAAAGAAGGGGAACACATTAACAATTATGCCCAACTCTTTGTTCGTTATGTTCATTTTACACGATAATTTTGTATTGTCAATAGTTTAAATGTAAACAAATTGTGAACAATTTGACTTTTTTTGACCTTTGTTTGATTTTTGTGTGAATAAATTTTAAAAATTTGACAAAACTACTTATGAAAACAAAGAAAGGTCGAGTAATTTATGGGAAACGAGCATAAAAAGGGAAGGGCAGAAAACAATAAAATAGGAATGTATTTTTCATTAGCAGTTTGTATTGTTGCAATTTTAATTGGTTCTATTTCAGCGATTAAAACAAAAAACGATTTATATAATAGTGTATCGTTAACAACAAAATCAGTTGTTGAAATCAGAAAGAATCAAACTGATGTAGCAAAGCAAACTACTGTTACAACTCAAACAATTCCTACAACTACAAACGCAACAGTAAAACAAACCACAACCAGCATAGTAGCAAATAAGTTTGTTATGCCAGTAGGCGGAAGACTAAAAAAAGAGTTTTCAAATCAAAAAATGCAATATTGTGAAACTTATGGTGATTGGCGTTTGCATTTAGGCGTTGATATTGCTGCTAAAAAAGGCACAGATGTCATATCTGCAGGCAAAGGTAAAGTTAAAAAGGTTTATTATGATGATCTTTATGGTAAAACAATTGTAATAGACCATGGTGATGGTGTTGTTGCAAATTATTGTGGCGTCAAAAGTGTTGTTGTAAGTAAGGGTGATATCGTAGAAATAGGACAGAGAATTGCCGTTTTAGGTGATGTTCCTTGCGAAGTAGCAGATGAAATACATCTTCATTTTTCAGTTAAAAAAGATAGTAAATTTGTAAATCCAATAGAAGAGTTAGAATTACAAGATTAGTTTTCAAGTATTTTAGACAGGTTATGCTCATATAATAATAGTAACTGCCCCCGAACCGTTAAGGGGCAAAATAAAAACAAGGGCTGAATTTTCAGCCCTTGTTTTTCTACTAATTTATTGACTTTTTGTGTGTTTTGTTTTAAAATAATAATGCGAGTAGATTTTACGGTCGCGCTTAAATTATTTTAAGTGAGGAAAGTCCGAGCATCACAGAGCAGGATAACGGCTAACGGCCGCCAGAGGCGACTCTCGGGATAGTGCAACAGAAATAAACCGCCTTGATTTTTAAGGTAAGGATGGAAAGGCGAGGTAAGAGCTCACCGATTTTGTGGTAACACAAAATGCCCTGTAAACCCTATCCGATGCAACATTGACAAAGGGCTATGCATTTGCTCGATGCTACCTTGAAAAATGGCTTGAGGCAGTTGGTAACAATTGTCCCAGATAGATGACCGTACACGACAGAACTCGGCTTACAGATTTACTCGCTTATTTAAAATATCAGCGGCGAAAAGCCGCTTTTTTGTTAAGGGAATATTTATGAAGAAAAATGAAACCGCAATTATGAAAATTGTTGATTATTCTACTGATGGCTTTGGTATTGCAAAAGCACCAGATGGTATGACTGTTTTTGTGCCAGGTGGTGCAGTTGGCGATGAAGCAGAGATACTTATCGTAAAAACTCTTAAAAAATTCTGCTTTGGTAAAATAATTGATATTAAAACTTCATCTGTTGATAGAACCGAACCTGATTGTTCGGTGTTTTCGCGTTGTGGTGGTTGTTCTTTCCGCCATATAAATTATGATGCAGAATTAAAATTCAAACAAAAAAGAGTTGCTGATGCAGTTTCTCGTATTGGTGGGGTTGACACTCCTGTAAACGAAGCGTTGTCAAACAAAATTACAACTCGTTATCGTAATAAAGGTCAGTATCCCGTAAGAGAAGATGTAAACGGTAAATGCGTTGCAGGTTTTTATTCGCTTCATTCTCATAGAGTTATTCCTTGTGATGACTGCGTTTTGCAACCACAAGAATTTTCGAAAATTGTTGATGTTTGTGTTAAGTTTTTTAATGAAAAAGGTATTAAACCTTATAATGAAGAAACAGGAAAAGGCGTTGTTCGACATATCTATTTAAGAAAAAGTGATTATACAAATAGCATTGTAGTTTGTCTTGTAATAAATGGTGATGATTTACCATTCTCTAAAGAGTTAGTAAAAACATTAAAGAAAATTGAATGTGTTTCGGGCGTTGTTTTGAATATAAACAAACAAAAAACTAATGTTATCTTGGGTAAAGATATAAAAGTTTTGTATGGTGATGAATCTATCGTTGATACTTTGCTTGGTGTTAAGTTTAAAATCTCGCCACTTGCATTTTTCCAAGTTAATAGAGAGATGACTGAAAAGTTGTATCAATGTGCAGCAGATTTTGCGAATGTTGAAAATAAAACAGTGCTTGATTTGTTCTGTGGTGCAGGTACAATCGGGCTTACGATGGCAAAAAATGCAAAGAAAGTAATAGGCGTTGAAATTGTGCCACAAGCAATTGAAAATGCAAAAGAAAACGCAAAATTAAATAGTATTACAAATGCCGAGTTTATCTGTGATACTGCGGCAAATAGTGCAAAGGAATTGGCAAAGAAAGGCATTAAAGCAGATGTAGTTGTTGTTGACCCACCAAGAAAAGGGTTAACAAATGATTTAATTGATACAATTTGTAATGATTTTAGCCCGGAAAGAGTAGTTTATGTGTCTTGCGACCCAGCCACCCTTGCAAGGGATTTAAAAGTTTTTGAAGAATTAGGGTATAAAACAAAACAAGTTCAACCAGTAGATATGTTCCCAAGAACAGCCCATGTGGAGACGGTTGTTTTATTAGAAAAGGAGTAAATCGAAAAGTATAAATAATGAATAATAATAAATTAAATTGCCCTTATGCTAAAAAGTGTGGTGGGTGTCAACTTTCTAATATGGACTATGCTCGTCAGTTGAATTTTAAACAAGCAAAAGTTGTAAAACTTTTAGGCAAATTCAGACGTGTTAACAAAATCATTGGAATGAAAAATCCATATAATTATCGCAATAAAGTGTCAGCGGCATTTACTACAACTCGTTCTGGCAAAATTATATCAGGTGTTTATCAGTCTGCAACAAAGTCGGTTGTGTCAGTTGATAAATGTATGATTGAAGACAAGTTTGCAGATGAAATCATTGTTGCTATTAGAAATATGTTGCCAGAATTTAAAATCAAGCCATATAATGAGTTTACTCGCAAAGGATTTTTACGCCATGTGCTTGTAAAACGTGGCTTTGCAACTAATCAAACTATGGTTGTTTTAGTAGGCGCAAATGTAGATTTTCCACAAAAAGAAAAGTTTTGCAATGCGCTTGTTAAAAAGTTTCCTGAAATAACAACAGTTGTATTTAATGTTAGCACAGATAAATTCAGTATGCTTTTAGGTGAGCGTGAAGAAGTGCTTTTTGGTAATGGTTTTATCGAAGATGTGCTTTGTGGTTTAACATTTAGAATTTCTGCAAAATCTTTTTATCAAGTAAACCCAGTAGGCGCAGAGATTCTTTATAATAAAGCAATCGAGTTTGCTGATATCACAGAGAACGATACAGTTATTGATGCTTATTGTGGAACAGGTACAATAGGTCTTGCTTGTGCAAAATTTGCTAAACAAGTAATCGGCGTTGAATTAAATAAAGATGCCGTTAAAGATGCTGAAATAAATGCGAAAAATAATAATATAACTAATGCGCAATTCTTTTGTGAAGATGCAACCAAGTTTATTGTGAATTACGCAAACAAAGGAAACCGTGCTGATATTGTTATTTTAGATCCACCAAGAAAGGGTAGCACAAAAGAGTTTTTAAAAAGTGTTGTAACATTGCAACCTGAAAAGGTGGTTTATATCTCTTGCAACCCTGAAACTCAAAAAAGAGATTTGTTTGAACTTATCAAAGGTGGTTATAAAGTTAAAAAAATCCAACCAGTTGATATGTTCCCACATACAAACCATGTGGAAACGGTAGTTTTGTTGACTAGAAAATAGATTTAGGAGGATATTATGGCGAGAGAAATTCACCCAAAAGATACAACAAGAAATATGGCATATGAACTTTGGATGAAAGCGCCGAATCCGATGGTTACTTTTTTCAAGACTTTAGATGTAACAAATATAGTTAAAGTCAGCAAGAAAAAGAATATGAAGTTCAATATGCTTCTGGATTATTGCATTGGAAAAGCAGCAGTAGGTGTAAAAGAATTTTACATACTTCCAGTTGGTGATAAGCTTATGCAGTATGATACAATTGCGGTAAATACTATTGTGAAGAATACGAATGATGAAGTAAGTTCTTGCGATATTATGCAAACAGATGATTTAACTGCATTTAACCAGGAATATTTAAAATACACAGCACAGGTTGCCAAAACTTGTCAAGACAGAGATTTGTCTAAAGATAGTATGGTTATTGGCACATCAGCAATTATTGATACTGAAATTGATGGCGCTGTTGGTATGAATAGCGGAATTTTCAATAACCCGTTTATAATCTGGGGGAAATATAGAAAGAAACTATTTAGATTTGAATTGCCAATTTCGTTTCAGTTCCACCATACACAAATGGATGGAGCACATGCTGGTAGATTTTTAGCAAACTTGCAGAAAGAGATTAATTTGCTGAATATATAGAAACAGTATGCTTGTTGACTAAATAGATAAATAAGAAATTTGCAAAGGAGCGTGTTCTTATGAAAAAAACTATAAGATGTATTTGGATTTTATTGTGCGGTATATCTTTGCTTCTCGCATTAGCTGTCCCTGTTATAAGTAGTTATATGCAAGGTTATTATAAAGCGATGATTGATACTTCACCTGAATTTTTATACGAAAAGAGAACTTGGGCGAAAATTGGTGGAACCGATATTCTTTGGGTTTTGTTTTTAATCATTATTTTATCTTTTGTTATTACAGAAATAATTATCTACTTGAAAAATAAAAAGATGAAAATTAATTAAGATAAATGAACTGATTTAAACATCCAAATTTGTATGCTTGTTGACTAAAGGAGAAAATTTATGACAATAAAACTTTTCTTTTCGGCGATTTTTAAGTTTTTATTAGGCGTCGTTTTAGTTGGTTTGCTGATATTCTTGCCTGCAGGAAGTTTTTCGTATTACAACGGTTGGCTCTTTATGATTATTTTATTCGTGCCGATGTTTTTCGCAGGGATTGTGATGATGTTTAAAAATCCTGATTTATTAAAATCACGCCTTAATGCAAAAGAAAAACAAAAAGACCAAGATTTAGTTGTTAAATTAAGTGGATTAATGTTTTTAATCGGCTTTGTTGTTGCAGGTTTAGGTTATAGATTTAATTGGTACACCTTGCCGAAAATCGTTGTAATTATTGCAACAGTTGTTTTCCTTTTTGCATATGTTTTATATGCGACTGTATTAAAACAAAATATATATTTAAGCCGTACAATAGAAGTTAGTCAAAACCAAAAAGTTATAGACACAGGGCTTTATAGCGTTGTGCGCCACCCAATGTATAGCGCAACATTGCTTTTGTTTTTATCAATGCCACTTATTCTCGGCTCGGTTTACTCATTTTTAATCTTTTTAGTTTACCCATTTATAATTGTTAAAAGATTAAAAGGGGAAGAAGAGTTTTTAGAAAAAGAACTCGAAGGTTATACTGAATATAAACAAAGAGTAAAATACAAACTAATTCCATTTATTTGGTAGGATTTTAAAATGATAGATTATATTGCTTTAATGAAATTTTATGAAACGCATATCAATACTAAAAAACTTGTTTTGTTTTTAAACAGGTTTATTACTGTTGCAGTTTATATTTCATATTTTATCTTTTTAGGTATAGCGTATTATTTGAAATCAGAACATCTGTTAAAATATATTCTTGTTCCTGCAATTATGTTTGTTTTAGTTAGTGTGTTTAGGTATCTTTATAATGCATCTCGTCCTTATGAGTTGTATGATTTCACGCCAATTTATAATAAAAAAACAGTAGGAAAATCATTTCCATCGCGCCATGTTTTTTCTGCGTTCATAATCTCACTTATGATGTTGCATTTTAACATTGCTTTAGGTGTAGTTTTTCTTGCGCTTTCAATTGTTTTGGCAATAGTCAGAGTGTTAGCAGGGGTGCATTTTATAAAAGATGTGTTAGCAGGCGCGCTAATATCAATTTGTTCTTATGTTTTAATGATTATAATTTTCTAAATCAAAAAGGAGTGTCTTTCGACACTCCTTTTTATATTTCTTTTAACATTTTGTGTAACAAGTTTATCGGCAAACCAACAACATTAAAATATTCGCCATCAATTCGTTTTACAAACACACCGGCTTTGCCTTGAATAGCATAACTTCCGGCTTTATCTTTGTATTCATCATCTGCTAAATAATTATTGACGTCTTGCTGAGTAAGTGTATCAAAATAAACATCAGTTTTACAATAATTAATTAAAACTTTTTCGCCTTTTATTACACACAAACCACTAAAAACGCTATGTTTGTTATCAGATAACATTTTAAGCATATTTTCGGCATCTTGTTTGTTAATAGGTTTACCAAGAATTTTATTATCTATCGCAACAACTGTATCGCAACCAATAACAATAGAGTTTTTATCAACAGTTTTAGCAACAGCTTCTGCCTTTTTAAACGCTAATTCTTTAACAAATTCCGCTGGATTGTTGTTATCACAATTCTCATTAACATCGGCAGTTACAATGTCAAAATCATAACCTAAATTCTCTAAAATCTCTTTTCTTCTTGGAGATTTTGAAGCAAGTATCATTTTCATTACTTATTCCTCAAAAAGTGGAGTTGAAAAATATCTTTCAGCAGTATCAGGTAAAACAGTTACAACGGTTTTGCCTTTGCCTAATTTTTTAGCAAGTTTAATAGCTGCTGCTACATTAGTGCCACTTGAAATACCACACATAATACCTTCAAGACGCGCTAAATCTTTTGAAACACCAATCGCTTCTTCATCTGAAATAATGCAAATATCTTCATAACAAGAAGTATCAAGAATTTCAGGAATAAGACCATCACCAATTCCCATTTGCATATGAGTACCGATAGTACCACCTGCAAGTATCGCAGCATTTTCTGGCTCAACTGCCCAAACAGTGAGTTCAGGATTTTGCGCTTTTAAAACTTCGCTAATACCTGTGATTGTACCACCTGTGCCAATGCCCGAACAAAATCCGTGAATAGGTCCTGCAACTTGTTCTAATATTTCAACGCCTGTGTGATATTTGTGAACCAATGGATTAGCAGGGTTTTCAAATTGTTGTGGAACAAAAACATTAGGGTTTTCATCTCTCATTTTAAGAGCAGTTTTTAAACATTCATCAATACATTCGCCAATATTACCTGCATCGTGAACTAAAATAACTTCTGCGCCGTAATGTTTAACCAATTTTCTGCGTTCTTCTGAAACAGAGTCAGGCATAATGATAATTGTTCTATAACCTTTAACCGCGCCGACTAACGAAAGACCAATTCCTTGATTACCAGAAGTTGGCTCAACGATAATTGTATCTTTGTTTATAAGGCCTTTTGCTTCAGCATCACAAATCATATTATAAGCTGTACGAGTTTTGATAGAACCACCAACATTAAGCCCTTCAAATTTAACTAAAATATCTGCGCCGTCTTTTGGAGACAATTTTTGTAATTTTATAATCGGTGTATGGCCGATTGCCTCTAAAACATTATTATAAATCATAAAAAACCTCGAAATTCAAAAAATCTACAATATATTATATTATTTTTATGTGTTAAATTCAATAGTTTTTTAAAATTTGTCAAACTATTTACAAACATTTGGAGTATTAAAATTTT
>JAZRPX010000089.1:0-2777 GCA_045649445.1 Acutalibacteraceae bacterium
GTAGCATTATAAAGAATGCTGACAATCATTGTGTTAAGACAAACTGATTTACCTGAACCAGTTGTACCCGCAATAAGCAAGTGTGGCATTTTAGCAAGGTCAGAATAAACAAATTCACCCGTAATGTCTTTACCAAGTGCAACATTCAATTTTGATTTTGCCTCTTTATATTGTGGTTGATCAATGACCTCACGCATTGAAACCATTCTTCTATTTTTGTTAGGAACTTCAATACCGACCGCTGCCTTATTAGGAATTGGTGCTTCAATACGAACACCTGACGCAGCAAGATTAAGTGCAATATCATCAGCAAGATTTGTGATTTTACTAATTTTAACACCAGCTGCGGGCTGGATTTCATATCTTGTAACAGATGGGCCTTGAGAAATGCCGACAATTTTAGTTTCAACACCAAAGCTTCTCAAGGTATTGGTAAGCTTTTCGGCGTTCATATTTCTCTCTGCTTCATAATTAGAAGAGTTACTGTTTTTGGGTAAGCTGAGACATTCAATCGATGGTAAAACATAAGAGTTAACCTGTTCATTTTCATTTTTTTCATCTTCTTCAGATTCTTCTTGATCAGCTTTTTCTTCTTGCTTAACTTCTTCAGTTTCAACAGCATTTTTCTTGATAATATCATCAAGGTTGATTACTTTTTCTTCTTCAATTGTTTCAGCAATGTCATCCTCAACAGGAATATCAATATTCTTACCTGTTGCAGCAGCATATGAAACTAAGTCTTCTTCAGGAATTTCTTCGTTAAACAATGGTATTTTCTCTGCATCAGGTTCTGGCTCAGGGCCTAAATCAACATCAGCAATAAATTCTTTTTTGCGTTGGACCTTTTCTTCGTGATGTTGTTCAATTTTTTCGCCATATTCAGCAATTTTTTCACCAGTCACCTCGCCAAACTTTTTAACAGGTTTAGAAAGACCAGTAAACAATCCAGCCAAAGTAAGATTGGTAGTAAGCATAACAAGAACAAAAAGAATTATAAACGCAATTACAAGGCTTGCAGCTACACTTCCTTCTGTAATCCAAAGAATGGCTCCACCAAAAATTGCGCCTAAAACGCCACCTCCAAGCATGCTACCATCGATTTTATATGTATTATAAGCATCTTTGATAGCTGTAAAGAAATCAGTACTACTGTCACAAACAATAATATGCCAAATGCTACAAATAACAGTAATTATCAAAGTAACTTCAATAAGTTTTGTAGTAAACTTGCCATCAGTTTTATCAAGAGTTAAGAAAATTGCAACAACAAAAAGCAGCAATGGAAAAACAAAAGTGCAGAATCCAAACATACCAAATAGGAATGTTCTTAAAAATCCCCACAATCCACCAGCATCAATTATGGCAATACAGAGCAAAAATATTGCTATAGCAAACAAAATAATTGCGCTGAATTGTCTGTTAACCGAAAAGCTTCTCTTGTTATTTTTATTATTTGTTTGTTTTTTATTTTTTGAATTAGTTTTTTTACTTCTTTGATTTGCCATTACACTATCTCCAAATTAAATTCCAAGGAAACTACAAATTAAAACTACTGCACCGAGTAAAAGACAATAAAAGCCAAAATATTTCCACATATCTTTTTTAAGAATCCATTGTAAAAGTTTGATACAAGCTACGCCTGAAACAGCAGCAACCAAAATACCAATAATTGTTGGCAATAATTCTAATTGAGCTCCAGCATCAACTGCATCTTTTAATTCAACAATATTTGCAACCAAAATTGCAGGAATTCCGAGAATGAATGAATATTCAACCATAGTTTCTTTTGAAACACCAAAAATCATACCAGTTGAAATTGTTGAGCCTGAACGAGAAATGCCTGGAAAACCAGCAGCAAATACCTGTGCAAGACCAATTGCTACAGCACTTTTAGGACTAACTTCATCAGTTAATGTTTTTTTCTTACCAAGATATGTAGAAAGGAGTAAGAGCATACCTGTTACAAGGAAACAGAAGCCTTCAACAAGAATACTATCATCTTCTGAAAAGCCTGCAAGAACATCCATAAGTTTCATATCATTGCCTACAGGAATAAGCAACAATAAAAGTGGAACACAGGAAATGACAAACATGAAAAGCATCTTTTTCTTTCCTTCAAGTGCGCTGAATTTAAACTTGCCTGTAAAAATAATTTTGACTAAATCGAAAAATTCAACAATAAGTTCAAAAATAGTTTTGTGGAAAACAATAAATACAGCAATCAATGTTCCAAGGTGTAATAACACTGAAAACAAGAGTGAACCTTCACCTGATACACCTAAAAAGTGTTGGAAAAGTGATAAGTGACCACTACTTGAAATTGGTAAAAATTCAGTAACACCCTGAACGATACCTAAAATAATAGCTTTAATAATTGACATTTCATCATCTCCATTTTATTTGTTTATTTCTGAATATAAATATGATAATGCATCTTTTAAATTGCCGATATTATCAATTAAACCTTCTTTGACGGCAGTTTCACCATCTAAGACGGTGCCGACATCCATTATCAACTCACCTGTTGCTAACATCAATTGACGAAAACGGTCAGGCTTGATATTCGAGTTTTGAGACACAAACCTTACAATTCTTTCTTGCATTTTATCAAAATACGAAAGTGTTTGTGGAACACCTAAAACCAATCCATTCATTCTAACAGGATGAATAGTCATAGTTGCAGTTGGAACGATAAAGGAACGGTCAGAAGAAACTGCAAGTGGTACACCAATTGAATGACCACCACCAAGTACTAATGAAGCGGTTGGTTTTTTCAT
>JAZRPX010000090.1:0-2825 GCA_045649445.1 Acutalibacteraceae bacterium
TCAACTCCTTGGCTCACAGAACGACATGGCTACGATCCGACTTCTTCTTGTTGCTTCTTTTTTATTATTATATGAGACAACATAATAACTATAAGCGCCTTCTTTTACACTCTTATCAACAAAAGATGTTGTTGCGCTGTTTGTTACTGTTTCTATTAAAGCATAGTTAGAATTGCCTGTTTTTTTATAAATTTTATACCCAACTGCGCCTTTTACCATTTTCCAATTCAAAGCAATACCTTCAGGGGTATTTTCAACTTTATAAAGGCAGGTTGGAATAAGTGTTTTTGAATTTGTTTGGTCAAGTCCAAATTTTGTGTAATTCAAAGAAAACCAACCAGTTGTATTACCGCGAGTTGTTTTACCCCAAGCGCCATCGTTTAGATATTTTTTCTCTGTTACAACAACCAAATCGCCACGCTTTAACGAGCCAATTTTAGAATTAGATGTACCTGCGCCACTTCTTAAACTTACTGCATCAGTTACAACATAAAGTTCTTGATCAAAGGTAAAATCATCTGTGCAAAAATATTTTGCTTCTGCGGCGCGTCTATCAACCAAGCCCTGAACAGTAACGCCACCTGCATTTACCCAAAGGCCAAACGCGTCTGCAATTTGTTTATCAGTATATTTTTCAATACCTTTTTTAAGATATTTTGCAATTGTTGGCTCTCTTTGCCATACATAAGCGCCAAAATTATATGTAAAACTAACAAGCGCATCATACTGATTCTGCGTTACATAAATATCATTTGATTTCAAGAAAGAATTAAGCCCTGCTTCATAACTTGGCAGATTCTTTTTTAACAATTGATGAGCAAACGCCTCACTAATACCACCAGGATACTCATCTTTTTCACAAGTTGTACCATATCCGATTGTGTAATGCTGATAATCCCAATATTGAAACTGAAAATACCCTTCAAACGCCTCAATAAAACCAACGCCTAAATCACTGGTTTTGCGTGAAACATATCCCTTTTTTTCAACAGCTTTTGTAGTTGTTGTGGTTGTTGATGACGATGTGTTTTCTGCTGCGTTTACCGAAGTAAAAGAAGCGCCAAACACAAAAATAATCACCATTAAAAAAGATAAAAATCGTTTTTTCATATATTCTCCTTATTTAAAACTGTTTGTTTTTTCATCATAACAATATCCAATTGATTCTAAAACTTTTTCTATTTCACCTTTTGATACATTGTTTTCTTCACAAAATTTATTAAAATTTGAATATTCATCTCGCAATTTCGTATTCACAAAGCTCAACAACATAAAAGGGTCTTTTGGTAAACTCATCAGTTTTTTAACCTTTCTATCAACTTATCATCAGGGTCAACAAAAGCAGTTTTATTAGTTTTGTAAATAACCATTCCAGGTTTTGAGCCAGATGGTTTTTTAACATATTTTATCGGCGTGTAATCAACGGCAACTTGCTTTGAAGCATACGCTTTTGAGTTTGTTGCCGCAATAATTGCTGCTTCTTCTAATGTTTTATCTGGAATTTCTTTTCCATTTGACAAAACAACAACATGTGAGCCAGGAATGTTTTTAGTATGAAACCACATATCTTGTTTTTCGGCTACTTTTGTTGTTAAATAATCATTTTGATAATTATTTTTGCCTACTAATATTTCAAAACCATCACTTGAAACAAACTTTTCAAGAACCGGCTTTATCGGCTTGTTATTGCGCTTTGATTTTTGCGCCCTTACAAATCCACCATCAATCAATTCTTGTTTTATAGCAATTATATCAGACGGCGTTTTTGCCATTTCAAGCGAAAGCAACACCGATTCAAAATAAACTAAATCTTCTTTTGCTTTTTGGATCAAACCAACAAGCATTGTTGAAGCAGTTGATAACTTTCTGTAAAGATTAAAATATTTATGTGAATTTTTAACCGGTGAAAGTGTTACATCAAGCGGAATCTCGATTTCTTTGCATTCAGGGTCATAATAATTCATAACTTTTGCGCTCTTGCTGCCCGATTCAATCAAATGCAAATTTGCTTTAATAAGTTCGCCATATTCTCGATATTGTTCGCCTTTTTCGGTTGCTTTCAAATCTTTTTCACGCGCTAAAATCTTTCTTTTTGTTCTTGAAATAAGATTATTCACGGTTTTTGTTACAGATAAAGAAAGCTGTTTTATTCTTTCGGCGTTATCTTTTTTTGAAAAATAATTTTCCATAAGAATATGAACATCATCAAACTTTTCAAAACTATAATTTTCGCCATATTGCTTTATTTTTGTAAAAGTAAACTCTTTGATATTTCCTTTTTCATCTCTGATAATTACAAATTCTTCGCCTCTTTTATACTTATCTTTAAACACCTCTAAAACATCAACCATTTTAGAAAACTGATAAGCATTCATCTGGCTTATTGGAAAATCAATATCATTAAAACTCAAATATGCAAGTTCACGATAAAGAATAGGCGATAGCCCTTCAATAGCATTAGAAAACGCTTCGCTTGCCTTGCAATTTGTAAACTCTGAAACCTTTTTAGCAACTGAATTTGCATCGGTTTCAAACAAATTTAATCTGCCTATATTTTCAGGAAATTCATAAACCACACCAGGCAAAATAAAACGTTTGCCTTCTTCGGGATCTACTCGTTTCACCGCATCTATTATCTTGCCATTTTCTATAAAAATAACATTTGAAAGACGACCAAACATTTCAACAACAATTGTTATTACAACATCATCGCCAAGCTCGTTTTTGCAATCAAAATCAAGCATTAAAACGCGGTCAAAACCGAATTGTCTAACCGCTTTTAATCTGCCTGAACCAAGACGTTTTCTAAGCAACATACAAAGCAT
>JAZRPX010000091.1:0-4053 GCA_045649445.1 Acutalibacteraceae bacterium
TATTGTGTTGCCTACTACCACAAAAAGAGAAATCACAACAACCACTACAACGGAATTGAATACAACCGAAGTAACTGAAATAACATTAACAACTCAAGCCGAAACAATTAGTTCTACACATGCAACTGCAAAATTGACAACCTTGTCCGCTACAAGCAATTCAAAATATAAAGTTGGTAAATACCCTGAATATTATTATGCAAAGCCATTGTTTGAAGATAGCAACTTTGGGGCAAAAAAATTTGATAAAAAGGTATTTACCAGAAAGAGCCACAAAGGCTATTATTTTTCAAAATCAAAAGAAGGAGTTGCTATAAACGAGTATTCAGGGAACAAAAAAAGTATAATTTTACCTGAAAAGGTTGATGGTAAAAAGGTTGTAAGACTTGCAGGTTATTTTACTTATGAGCCAGGTCCTTATTATTTTTATCAGCCAACTTGGAATATAAGATATATAACAAAAGTTGAAACGATGGCAACCGAAATAACGCTGTCAAGATATATAAAATATATTGAGGGCGCTTTTGGTGACGTAGAAAAAATCAATGTTGTTCCCGAAAACGAGTATTATTCATCACAAGACGGAGCGTTATATAGTAAAGATAAAAAGATTCTTTATTTTGTTCCGCCTAAAATGAGAAACAGTTTTAAAATTCCTGAAAGTGTTGAAATGGTGCATTTTAATGCTTTTTCAGACACTTCAAAAAACATTATGATTTCAAAAAACGTTAAGCATTTCGATAGTGATTTTAAATCGGTAATAGTTGACGAAGAAAATCCGTATTTATCGAGTATAGAAGGTTCTTTGTATAATAAAAATGCAACTGAGCTAATTAGAGTATCAGGGGCTAAAACTTATATAATGCCTGAAAGTGTTGAGTTTGTAAATTGTAAAAATTCTTTTTATACGCGCTCGGCTTTTGAAGGCGAAAGTGGTCTTGATAAGGTGGTCCTAGGTAAAAATCTTAAGAGCATTAGTCCGTCTGCGTATCATTATTTGTATTATATTAAAAATTATCGTGTAGATAAGGAAAACAAATATTTTTCTGCAAAAAACGGTGTGCTTTATAACTATGATAAAACATTGGTGCATGTGATTTCATTTGATTATGATAGTGACAAGTATAAAGTTCCTGAAACCGTTGAAAAAATAAATTTAGAAAGAGTTTATCACAGTTTAGAAAACATTCATATTGGTAAGAATGTTAAAGATATATCGTTGAATGATGATGAAACAGGAATTTGGATTAAAATTTATTGTTACGAAAATTCTTATGCGCATAAATTTGCAGAAAATAATGAAATTGAATATGCTTTGAAAAAGCAGTGATAAAATATTAGATATGAGAAAGCTAAAACTCTACCAATTAAAAATGGTAGAGTTTTTGTGTTTGACACGCTATTGGCTTATTTAAATTTGCAGGGGCGAACTGTGTTCGCCAGAGAGGACGTCCAAAGTACGCCCCTACGAATATAAACAAACTTCCATTGACAAGGATGGTTTTTAAGATGGTTCGACTACGCTCACCATGACACGAAGTGGGATTGATTGTAATTGTAGGGGCGGGGTTCTACTCCGCCCGTTTTTTGTTTTTTCTCGGCGATTCCTATGGCACCGCCCTACGAGTGCATGTCATCCTGAGCGAAACAAAGTGGAGTCGAAGGATCTTTATGAAAATACTGCACTTTAAAGATGGTTCGACTACGCTCACCATGACACGAATAGAGATAAACTTAATTTTACATCAAAATTCTTCAAAAATATAAGAAAAAATTGCAAAAAGAGGTTGATGATAGAGTAATTTTGTGTTAAAATTGATTTATTAATGTTATAAGGGGAGAAACGGAATGTTTAATGCTGAAAGTTTGAAAAAAGCTCTTTTAAGCGGTAATTATGATAAAACTTTTGAAAAATTATACCCAAACTCACAAAATGTAGCTGAACGCTATGTTAGATGTGTTGATAGATTTGTTAATAAATATGGTGATAGCGATGGTCTTAGACTTTTCTCGGCTCCAGGTAGAACAGAGGTTGGCGGAAATCATACTGACCACCAACAAGGTTGTGTTTTAGCTGCTGGTGTTGACCTTGATGTTATCGCAGTTGCAAGAAAAACCGATACAGGTATTATTAGAATTCAATCTGAGGGCTTTGCTGAAGATGTTATTGATTTAAGCGTGTTAACTCCACAAGAAGATGAAGTTGAACATGCTCCTGCGCTTGTTCGTGGTGTTGCTGCAAGATTCAAGCAATTGGGTTACGAAATCGGTGGTTTTGATGCTTATACAACTTCTAATGTTTTAAAGGGTTCTGGTCTTTCATCATCTGCGGCTTTTGAAGTTTTGGTTTGCACACTTCTTAACTCGCTTTATAACGATGAAAAGATGGACTCTGTTGAAAAAGCGATTGTTTCTCAATATGCTGAAAACGAATTCTTCAAAAAACCTTGTGGCCTTATGGACCAAATGGCTTGTTCTTACGGTGGCTTTGTTGGCATAGATTTTGATGATACTGCAAACCCTGTTATTGAAAAGGTTGATTTTGATTTTAAAGCAGTTGACCATTCACTTTGTATTGTTGATACAGGTGGTTGCCATGCTGATTTAACTGCTGATTATGCAGGCGTACCGGCTGAAATGAAGGCAGTTGCTGCTTATTTTGGCAAAGGCGTTTTAAGAGATGTTGATGAAGATGAATTTTATTCATCAATTTCAAAACTTCGTGAAACTGTTTCTGATAGAGCAATTCTTCGTGCAATTCATTTCTTTAATGATAACCGCAGAGCAGTTGAGCTTAAAGAAAAGTTAAAAGCAAATGATTTTGATGGCTTTAAACAAACAATTTTAGAATCAGGTAAATCATCATTGCAATGTTTGCAGAATGTTTTTGCGGCTTCTAATCCATCTGAACAAGGGCTTACATTAGCGCTCACTTTAACAGAGAAAATATTAAACGGCAAAGGTGCTTTTAGAGTTCACGGCGGCGGTTTTGCAGGAACAATTCAAGCGTTTGTGCCAAATGATATCTTGCCTGAATATAAACAAAAAATTGAAAAAGTTTTTGGCGAAGGCAAATGTTATGTGCTTTCAATTCGTCCTGTTGGTGGTGTTGAAATCACACCTAATTTATTTGATTAAGATTTATTTTTTACATATAAGGAGATTTTTTAAAAATGGCAGAATTAAGATGGCATCCGTTAATTGAAGACTGGGTAATGATTGCTTCTCACAGACAAAATAGACCACAAATGCCAAAGGATTGGTGTCCGTTTTGTCCGGGTTCTGGCAAAGTGCCTGATCAATTTGATGTATATGAATATGATAACGATTTTCCTGCGCTCTCTCAAAATCCACCAGAGCCAGATGATGTTGCTACTGACTTTTTCAAGGTAGCCCCTGCTTACGGCAAATGTGAAGTAATTCTCTATTCACCTGAGCATACCGTAACTCTCCCTGAATTATCAGTTGAGCATATTTCAAAATTGGTTGATTTGTGGGTTGAAAGATTTAATGTTATTAAATCAGATGAAAAAATTAAATATGTTTTCATTTTTGAAAACAGAGGCGAGGCAGTTGGCGTAACAATGCCACACCCACATGGTCAAATTTATGGTTACTCTGTTGTGCCTAAAAAGTTAGAACTTGAAGTAAATAGCGCTAAAAAATATTTGGCTGAAAATAATAAATGTATCTTCTGTGATATGCTTGAGAAAGAAACTGAAGCAAAAGACAGAATTATTTTTGAAACAGAGCATTTTACAGTATTTTTGCCATTCTTCTGCGAGTATCCTTATGGTGTTTATATTATGTCAAAACGCCATGTTTCTAATATCGCAGAGTTTACTGAAGACGAGAAGAAAGACTTTGCAAAGGTTTTACGCGAAACAACAGGTATGCTTGATAGTCTTTTTGATATGAAATTCCCTTATATGATGTGTATGCATAATGCACCTGTAAACGGTGAAGATAACAGTGAATATTATATATGTATTAGCTTGTACATCCTACTAAACGCAACACTAGAGTCCTAACGATGTTCTTCTCTTCAATGTT
>JAZRPX010000092.1:0-3316 GCA_045649445.1 Acutalibacteraceae bacterium
AAGGAGTGATAATTATGAAAAAAATTCTCTGTTTGATTTTGTCAATACTAATATTAACAGTTGGTTTTAATATCAACACATCTGTTTTGGCGCAGGAAAATGAATTTTTGCTCACAGATTACAAGGGAAATGTTAAAATACAATCACGTGCGGCTTTTACTGAAAAAGGTCTTGAAGCTGACTTTGCAGGTGGTGGATTTGTTGTTTCGCTCGATTGCCAAGGCGATGTTAAGTTAACATTAGATTGGTCTGGCGATAAAGGAAAATTGGGCGTTGTTATCAATGATGATTTTGAAAATGAATCAATTATCATTGTCGAAAACAAAGGAGAACAAACTATTACAATCGCCGAAAATCTAAAAAAAGATATTTATAAAATAGAGGTTGTAAAGCAAAATTCTCAAGAGACAAATAGACTTATTTTTAAGAGTTTATGGTTTGATGGTGAGATGCTTGAAAAACCTTCAGATAAAGAGTTGAAAATTCAATTCATTGGTGATTCTTTTTCGTGTGGTGTAGGTGCAGAACCTGTATATGAAGGTAATTATTATATTGCCGGATTTGGAGATGTGTATTATCATTCTTACAATATGTTTTGCGCAAGAAAGTTAAATGCGGAAATTTCAACTTGTGCAATCCCAGGTTATGGTTATTATATTGGAGCTAGCGGAAATCTTAATAACAATTTGTATAACTATCTTGATAAAGCGCTTTTTTGGCAAGATGTTGCTTATGATAATTCGCAGTTTTTAGCTGATGTTGTTGTAATTGAGTTGGGATTAAATGATTACAACGGCATTTTAAACAATGAATGTGTTGTAGAAGATGATCAAGCTGATGCTATCGTTCAAAATTATATTGATAAAATTCGTTCTTATAACAAAGATTGTTATATTGTTTTGATGGCTTATGGTACCAATATCAATAATTTAAGCGGAAGACATTATTTCAAGTTAGCAAATGCAATAGAGCGCGCAACTGCAATAAACGAAAAGGTTTATCTTAAAAAACCTGCATTAACGTCATTTACTGGTTGGGTAAGTCACCCAACCGAACAAGAGGCAAAAATACTCGGCGAAGATTTAGCTGATTATATCACCGAAAGTGTTTTAGGTGGTAAAGAATCTCCAGATGCTATTGATAACAAAGATTTTTATCTTAATTTTGATGTTAATGGCGATGATGAAATTACAACAGTAGATGTTTTGTATATGAGAAATTTTCTCGTTAAAAAATTTAAAAATGCAAAAGATAAAGAATATGATGTAAACCGTGATGGCAAATCTGATGTTCATGATTTACTTGATTTAAGAAAGAGACTTGCAAGACTTTGATAAATAAAAAACCAGTCCGTTGGACTGGTTTTTTAAAATTATAAATCTATTTCATATTTTTCATCAATAAGTATGTAATTGATTTTGTGTGTTTTGGCTAGCTCTAAATTTTGTTTGTTTTCGTTTATAATGGTTTCAATACACAAATCGTCAGTTAGCCGTTTTTCAATAATATTTTCATATTTTATAATATCTTCAATGTGAGTTTTGATATAATTTTCACTCATTATAAGACAATAAAATTTAATGTTATCAAGATATTCCTCTTCAAAATATTTTTGCCAATCGAAAGGAATGTAACATCCTTCAACGATTAAGTTTTGTTTGTTTTCAATAGCAGTTTTTATCATCTCGCAAACAATAGGCCAAAGATAATTAGTCAAATCTTTATCATCACTTAAAGGAGTGAGATTTGTGTTATTACTTCTTACTAAACCCATTTTTAAGTGGTCTATTGAAAGATAAGGATATTTATATTTTTCAAGCAATCTTTGAGCAAGGGCAGTTTTGCCTGTGTGTGATGCTCCGGAAATTATAATTATCATTTTATTTTCCTTTCTTTTTGCAACTTCAAAAAGTCCTAAAACAAAAAACACACCTTTGGTGTGCTTTTCTTATGGCAGCGGAATAGGGATTCGAACCCCAACAAACAGAGTCAGAGTCTGTCGTGCTACCGTTACACAATTCCGCTAAATATTTAAGTTTAAACAACATTAAATATTATAACCAATTTTTTTAATTTGTCAAGGGAATTTAAAACAAAATATTATACATTACAAAAGCGTTTGCAAATCCTATTATCATTCCTGCTAAAACTTGCATCGGTGTGTGACCTACAAATTCTTTTAATTTAACTTCAGGCAACTCTTCCTTTGCCAAAATATCAAAAGATTTAATGATTTCGTTAATTAAAATTGCTTGTTTGCCGGTTTCAAGGCGCACGCCCATTGCATCATGACAAACAATGATTGCTAAAAGAGCGCTGATAGCAAATTCAAAAGTTCCTGTGCCGTAAGTAAGCGCAGTTAAAACCGCTAAAGATGTTACTGTTGCAGAATGCCCACTAGGCATACCACCGTCACCAAAAAGTCGCAAAATATCAAACTTTTTGTTAACTATTGCATAAATAATTACTTTTAAAACTTGTGCAATCGCCCAGGAAGAAAGCCCTGTTAAAAAGAACGGATTGCTAATTAAATCAATAAACCAATTCATAATATTTTCCTTTATTTTTGTTTTCTTTCTAAAATAAATTTTTTAATAAGCAGAGAAATTGTAGCAGTAATAATTGTTATACATCCAATTCCAATAGCAACAATCCCAAAATGATTCTTAACGAAATCGAAATTTCCGAAGAATACACCAAGAGCGCAATAGAGAATAGTCCACAAAGTGATTCCTATTAAATTTCTTTTAAAAAACCAGTTATACTCTTTTTTGCTGATTCCGGTTAAAAACGGAATTAGAGAGCGTAAAAACGGCACAAATCTAGCGCAAATAATCGCAGTGCCACCAGATTTTTCGAATATGATATTTGCTTTTTCTAGATTGCGTTGCTTTATAAAAAGAACTTTTCCTGTTTTTGATACTTTTTTTCGCAACAATCTGCCAATAGAAAAACTCATATTATCGCCTAATATTGCCGAAATATAAAATATCGGTATCAGTATAAAAGGATTAAACGACTTTTGCACCATCATTAATGAACAAGCGGCGAACAAAACAACATCGCTTGGTAAAAAAGATGTTATTATAAAAGCTGTTTCTGCAAAAATAACAAAACCTAGTATCAAATAAGCCCAAAAAGGATAGCTTTCAATCAATTGGTCTAAAATTCTGTCAATGTGCAGAAGGTTATCCCAAAAATTGTCTAAAAAACTCATTTTGTTAAGTCCTTTGTCTAAATTTTAAAAACATTATACTATATTCTAACCAATTTATCAATTAAATGTTTATACGAATAGAAAAAATATTTAAAAAAA
>JAZRPX010000093.1:0-2840 GCA_045649445.1 Acutalibacteraceae bacterium
AGACATAGTCATACGCTCTGAAAACTCTCTAGGGTCATCACATTCAATATCAACAAATTCTTTTAACCAATTAAGTGATAAATCCATTTTCTGCGCCTCCTTAGTTAATGCTATCAAAGAACTTCATATCATTTTCATAAAGAAGTCTCATATCATCAATTTTAAATTTTCTCATAACAATTCTCTCAAGGCCAATACCAAATGCAAAACCTTGATATTCTTCAGGGTCAATTCCACAGTTTTCAAGAACTTTAGGGTGAACCATACCGCAACCTAAAATTTCAATCCAACCTTCGTTTTTGCAAAGTCTACAACCTTTACCACCACAGTTGAAACACTGAATATCCATTTCAGCAGATGGCTCTGTGAATGGGAAATGGTGAGGTCTAAATCTAACAACAGCATCTTCGCCATAAAGACGTTTTGCAAAAGTTTCAAGTGTACCTTTTAAGTCACCCATTGTAATGCCTTTATCAATAGCAAGACCTTCAACCTGATGGAAAAGAGGTGAATGGTTTGCATCAACTTCGTCAGAACGATAAACTCTACCAGGCGCAATAATTCTAATTGGTGGTTTTTGTTTTTCCATTACACGAACTTGTACTGGAGAAGTTTGTGTACGAAGCAAAACATTTTCTGAAATATAGAAAGTATCTTGAGTATCTCTTGCTGGATGGTCTTTAGGAAGATTAAGCGCCTCAAAGTTGTAGTAATCAAGTTCAACTTCAGGACCATCAGCAATAGAATAACCCATACCCATAAAGATTTCTTTAAGTTCATCTAAAACAACTGATAAAGGATGTTTTTTGCCCATTGTATTTCTTTTGCCTGGCATAGTAACATCAATCTTTTCATTGATTAAACTTGCGTTAAGTTCAGCATCTTTAATCTCTGCAACTTTAGATTTGATTTGTTCTTCAAGTTGAGCTTTTGCTTTGTTTACAAGCTGGCCTACAACAGGTCTTTCTTCAGGTGAGAGAGAACCAAGTTGTTTTAAAATGCCTGTAAGCTCGCCTTTTTTACCTAAATATTTTACTCTGATTTCTTCAATTTTTGAAATCTCGGTTGCTGCGTTCAAACTCTCAAGCGCAGAGTCTAAAACAGCAGTGATTTGTTCGTTCATATTAAATCTCCTTTAAAAAGTTTTAATTCAAAATAAAAAAACTTCGTCCTTAAAACATAAGGACGAAGATATCTTCGCGGTACCACCTTAATTTTTGCATCAAGCAAACACTCAATCAACCATATATAACGGTGGTCAACCCGTTGTGGACTACTAAAAATTCACCCACACCACTCCAAAGGGAACTTCAAAAGTAAAACTAATAAGCAGCTCTCAGCAATTGCCACTCTCTCTGAAAAAGTAATTACAATTTACTTTCCTTTATCATCGTGTTTAATTCAACAAAAACATTATAACACAAAAAACAATAAATGCAAGTGTTTTTTTAAAAGATTTTATAATTGCGCAAATGCTAAAATTAAAGGCATTGTTATAATTGATAACAATGTTGATAATGTTACAAGTTTTAATCCTAAATCTGTATCAGCTCCATATTTAGAAGCAAGCACCATAGTATTAACAGCAACAGGCGCTGATGCAGGTAAAACACAACTGCATAAAAGAACACCCGAAAGACCAAATACAAATTTAAAAATAAACAGCGCTGTAATTGGCATTGCAATCATTTTAAGTGTAATAGCAAACCACATTTTAAAATTATTCATACCATTTTTATAGTTAGAACAAGCAAAGTAGTAACCTGTAATTATCATAGCAAGGGGAGTGTTAAGCGATGATATATAACCGATAGGGTCACCAATAACCTCAGGTAAAGTTACTTTCAACAAGAACAATGGTAAACCAACTATAACTCCAAGCATTCCTGGGTTTATAAGTGTTTTAATGAAGCTTTTATTCGACTTATCGTAAATTGTAATACCATATGTCCACTGAATGATGTTAAATACTACTACATAAATTGAACCGTAAAAAACACCTTCTGCGCCAAAAACAGCTTGTGCTAGTGGTAATCCCATATAGCCGGCGTTTGAAAAAATTGTTCCAAATCTAAGAACAGATTTTTTGTTTTCATTATTATCTCTTATTAACTGAGAATATATAATCCCGATTAAGTGAGAAACAACTGCACAACCTGCTGCTATTAAAAGTGATTTAACGGTTTCATCGGTGAATTTAACTGATAAAAATGAATTAATAATAAGACAAGGAGTTACTAAATATAACAATACATTAACAAATCCTGTAATACTTTTATCGGTAATCCATTTTACTTTTGTTGCAAGCAGACCAACTGCCATTAAAATAAAAAGTATTAAAACTTGATTAGAAAGTTCTAATGCTGAATTTATAAAACTATTCAAAATTTACCCCTTAAAATACAAATGTTTCTGCTGATTCAATAACTACATCGTTTATCGGTTTGTCTGCTGCGCCAGTTTGAACGTTAGCAATTTTATCAACAATATCCATACCTTCAACAACTTGACCAAAGACTGTGTGTCTAAAATCAAGATGAGGTGTTCCACCAAGTTTTCTATAATTTTCAATTGCTTCATCAGGAAAAGCTTCGCCGCCAATATCCTTCATTTGTGAAACAAGACCATCAGGAACATTATCGCATTGAACAACAAAGAATTGGCTACCATTTGTGCAAGGACCAGCGTTAGCCATTGAAAGCGCGCCTCTGTAATTGCGAAGTTTTGGTGTGCATTCATCTTCAAAAGGTCTACCATAGATTGATTCGCCACCCATACCAGTTCCGGTAGGGTCTCCGCCTTGAATCATAAAGTCTTTGATAACCCTATGAAAAATAATG
>JAZRPX010000094.1:0-5582 GCA_045649445.1 Acutalibacteraceae bacterium
GTTATCGTTGCTTTTGATACAGACGATGCAACTGCAGCTAAAGATGAATTCACAGCAATGGGTAAAAACGTTGCAATGCAGGTTGCAGCTATGAATCCCGGTTATCTTGATGATGCTTCAGTTCCTGCAGAAGTTCTTGAAAAAGAAAAAGGCATCCTCGTTGCTCAGATGAAAGAAGATCCCAAAATGGCTAACAAGCCTGAACAGGTTCTTGCTAAAATCGTTGAAGGTAAAATTGGTAAGTACTACAAAGAAAACTGCCTTCTTTGCCAGGAATTCGTTCGTTCAGACCTCTTTGAAGGTGCTGTTAACGGCTATGTAAATTCAGTTGCTAAGGCTCTCGGCGCAGACATCAAGGTTACAAGCTTTGTTCGTTTCGAAAAGGGCGAAGGCATTGAAAAGAAAGAAGACAACTTTGCTGCAGAAATCGCAAGCATGATGTAATTCCTTTATCAGACCTAAAAAGCGTACAGTTTATTCTGTACGCTTTATTTTTTTACTTGTAAAAAAGTTTCTGTTAATGTAAAATAATAATACAATAGAATGACCCATATATTTTTATGTAGGGGTGATTTTATGAAAGAAGCTTTGATCTCAATAATATTAACAGTTGCGCTATTTTTTATTATATTAACTGTTGAATCAACCCAAGATGCATCAACTAACAATATATCTTCATGTAATGCTCCGGTAATCATAATTGATGCTGGTCACGGTGGTGAAGATGGTGGTGCGGTGGTACAAGATAATATATTAGAAAAAGATATTAATTTAACTATTTCGCAAAAAACCAATGAAATCATATCGTTGTTTGGCTTTACAACTTTTATGGTTAGAGAAACTGATAAATTGATTTATGATAGTGATTCAATAACTTTAAGGCAAAAGAAAAATTCTGATTTGCGAAATAGACTAAATATAATGAACAATTTCCAGAATACTCTTTTTATTAGCATACACCAGAATAAATATGAGGACGATAGAGTATGGGGTGCACAAACTTTTTATTCGCCAAATGATGAGCAAAGTCCGATATTAGCAGAGTTTATTCAAGGCTCGATTATCACTTTATTGCAAAATAACAACAAACGACCTATAAAAGAAACTGGAACAAATGTGTTCATTATATACAATGCAACAAAACCTGCGGTTATGGTTGAGTGCGGTTTTATGTCAAACAATGATGAATTATTGAGATTAAAAGATGATAATTATCAAAATAGGATGTCTTTTTCAATCTCTTATGGAATTTTAAATTATTATATTTCGGAGGTCAAAAATGGCTCAGAAGTCTAAATCAGTATATATTTGTAGCGAATGTGGATATGAAACTCCACGTTGGCTTGGTCAATGTCCTAATTGCAACGAATGGAACACGTTGAATGAAGAAATTAAAACTGTAGTTAAAGATAACACAAAGAGAACCCTTGTTGGCCCTAATCGTTCTAAGGCTTATTATCTTAATGAAATTACCGCTGATACAGGCCATAGATATAACACGGGTTTAAAAGAATTAAACCGTGTGCTCGGTGGAGGTCTCGTAATGGGCTCTGTTGTGCTTTTAAGTGGTGACCCAGGTATTGGTAAATCAACTATTCTTTTACAAATATGTGAATGTTTAGGAGCAGGTTTGAAAATCTTATATGTTTCTGGCGAAGAATCAGCTCATCAAATAAAGCTTCGCGCATCAAGGCTTTCTGTTTCAACGGAAAATCTTTCTATTTTATGTGAAACAGATGCGCAATATATAAGTGAATATATATTATCTGAAAAGCCTGATGTTGTAATTATAGACTCTATTCAGACTATGGAAATCAGTGAACTTAATTCATCACCTGGAAGCGTTACACAGGTAAGAGAATCGACAAATTTGTTTACGAGAACTGCAAAAATGTCAAACATTCCAATTTTCCTTGTTGGTCATGTAAATAAAGATGGTAATATTGCAGGACCAAAAGTTCTTGAACATATTGTAGACTGTGTATTATATTTTGAAGGTGACAGAAACACATCATATCGTATTTTAAGAGCTGTTAAAAACCGTTTTGGTTCAACAAACGAAATTGGTGTGTTTGAAATGCTTGATAATGGCTTAACAGAGGTTGAAAATCCTTCTTTAATGCTTATTTCAGGCAAACCAACAAATGTTTCAGGTACTTGTGTAGCTTGCCTTATGGAAGGTTCAAGACCGATTCTCGCAGAAGTGCAAAGTCTTGTAACACCAAGTGGTTTTGGTAATCCACGAAGAATGGCAACAGGTATTGAATATAACAGAATGGCAATGCTTATTGCAGTTCTTGAAAAGCGCTGTGGCTATTTCCTTGGAAATATGGATTGCTACACTAATGTAATTGGTGGACTACACATTGACGAAACTGCAGCCGATTTATCAATTGCCTTAGCTATTGTTTCAAGTCTTAAGGATGTTCCTGTACCTGAAAAGACATTGGCTTTCGGTGAAATTGGTTTAGCAGGGGAGATTCGTTCAGTAAATTCTTGTGAACAGAGAATTAAAGAAGCCGCAAAGCTTGGTTTTGAAAAATGCGTTGTACCTTATCACAATTATTCAAAACTTCCTAAGTATTTATTTAACGAAATTGAGATTGTACCTGCAAAAAATATCAGACAAGCATTTGAGGCGATTATGAATTGAATGGAAAATTTTTAAATAATCCTAATCTGCCAAAGAATAAAGTTACAACTGTATTTGCAGATATCGATGATTTAGCCCTTAAAAGCATATTTAATGAATTATCAATTAAAGCTGTGCCGGTGACTCGAAATGAGTTTTTAGACAGTCCTGTGGACAAACACGCAGATATTTTAGCGAATTATGTTGGGAAATCAACATTTTTAGTGGATGAAAACCAAAAAGAACTTTGTTGTTTTTTAGAAAATACTGGTGGGAAATCAGTTGTAATAGAAGATATTAAATCGCCATATCCAAACGAATGCTTGTTGAATTTTGCCGATATTGGTGAGTATATTATCTGTAACAGGTCGATTTTGACAGAAGAAATTGTAAAATATTTGCCGGATAAGGCGATTATTGATGTAAAACAAGGTTATTCAAAATGTTCTGTATGTATTTGTAGTCATAACACTATCATAACTGACGATAAATCGGTCTATAACGCTGTTTTACAATACAATAATATAAATTCTCTGTTGATAGAAAAGGGTAGTGTGCGCATAAATAAATATGATTATGGCTTTATTGGTGGATGTTGCGGATTGATAGATAAGAACACATTACTCTTTAATGGCGATTTGGCGCTGCATTCAGACTTTGACAAGATCAAAAATTTCTTGTATGATAATAATGTAAATTATATCGATATTAAAGGGAAACCTTTAACAGATATAGGAAGTATTATTCCAATTATGGAAATAGCTGGTGATTAGAATGAAAAAAGGTTATTTTATAGCATATTTAGGTGCAGCTGCAACAATGGGTATAGTTCTTTCAAAAGCAACTAAAATGACTAAAAAGTATGGTCAACCGTTAAAGGAGAATAAAAAGCCTTCACCTGAAAAACTTGCAAAAGTTGCAGAAAAGGGTATTGATTTTGTAGCGAAAAAGATGGGTAAATAATGAAAAAAGTAATTATAATCGGTTGTCCCGGTTCAGGCAAAACAACTTTTGCAGAAAAATTGAATAAATGTACGGGATTACCTTTGTTTTATCTTGATGCTATATGGCATAAGCCTGATAAAACACATATTTCAAGAGAAGAATTTGACGATAGAATAAAGGAGATATTTTATCAGGATAAATGGATAATTGACGGTAACTATAAACGAACAATTGAAATGCGATTAAAAGAATGTGATACCGTATTTCTCTTTGATTTGCCAACTGAAGTTTGCATGCAGGGCGTAACAGAACGAATTGGAAAGGGTAGATATGATTTACCCTGGCTCGAAACTGAATTAGACCCCGAATTTAAGCAGTTTATTGAAGAATTTCCAAATGATACATTACCATGTATTTATGAATTACTTGATAAATATAAAGATGATAAAAATATAATCATATTCAAAACAAGAAATGATGCTGATGCATTTTTGAAAAGTATTAGTTGTCGCATAAACAACAAAATAAAAGAATATATTGAAACTTATATTCTCCCTGAATATTCTAAAAATGATAATGGTCATGGAATTAAGCATATAAATTATGTAATTGACCGATGTTTTCGCTTTGCCGAACAGTTTGGTAATATTGATACTGATATGTTATATACTGCTGCAGCATTCCACGATATTGCACATCATATTGATAAGAATAATCACGAAAAACTGTCTGCTGAAATATTCTTTGAAAATGATGTTATGAAATTATTCTTTACTGATGAACAAAGAATAGTCATTAAAGAGGGGATAGAAGACCATAGGGCCTCTTCTGATTCAATTCCTCGTAGTGATTATGGTAAAATAATTTCTTCTGCAGACCGTTCAACTGATGTAAGCGAATTTTTAAAACGAACTCACGCATACACATTAAAACATCAACCTGATTGTACGGTTGAAGACATGATTGAAAGAGCTTATAATCACACAAAAGATAAATATGGTGATTCAGGTTATGCAAAAAGTTATGTTGTTGATGAAGAATACAATCGATTTAAAAATAAAATTTTAGAATTGCTTAATGATAAAGAAAATTTCAGAGAATATTATATAAAAGTAAATAGTTTGTAATTTATACACCATAAGCTTATTGTTATCGAGTACTTATGGTGTATTTTTTATTCAAACGCTGAGGGGGATTAAGTGTGTTGAAAACTTTAATTAATTGTTGACAATGTTGAAAACTTATTATATAATTATACAAAATAAATATTTTGTATCAAATAGGGGGCTAAAAATGATACAAAATACGGGAAATGTGGGGTTTTTAATAAAAACAACCATATTATTGAGCCAGGCGTTCTAGTTGCCTTTAAATTGCGTTGTTATAACTAAACAGCAGTTATTTTATAATATAAATATTTGTATTGAAATATTTTTTATTTTATTAAAATGAATTTAGGTTTTTATAATTTATTTTCTAATTTTAAAAAATAAAATCTGATAACTTTTTTCGAATCATATAATGTATCGTTTCAAAAATTTCTATTCGATTGCATTTTTATAAATATACTTAAAATTATTAAAATTTCTTTTAATTAGGATAAATTCAATGTATAATTATATGTGAGAATTATTTTAAATAGATGCAGTGATAAACTGATTAGCAATTAATTGATAACTGAAAAACTGCTGTAATTCAACATTGTATAGCTGTTATCAGCGCTTATGATGACACAGCTACTGCTCTGTAAGAAATAAGCTAAATTAAATTTATATTAGCTTTTCTTTTAATATTAAACTAATTTTGTTTCACAATGTTGTGAAACTGTTTCACGGGTGATGTTATGAAAAAAATCAGTTACGTTGGGCTTCCTATTATAATAAAAGATTTTTTGGTATATCTTGATGTAATTAAAAATAAATCTGTATTAACTATTGAAGAATACTCTTCAGATTTAAGACTTTTCTTTAAGTTTATTAAGCAATATCGTGGCTTAGTCCCCCCT